>NZ_JAKLJH010000003.1 GCF_023151265.1 Flavobacterium sp. | reverse complement strand
AGCTTTGTTTCTTTATCATTAGATTCTGTAGTTTGACCACATGCAATAAAAGTAGAAACTAAAAGGATTGTTAAGATTTTTGTTATTTTTTTATTCATTCTGTGAATAATATATTGTGTTATTGTTTGATTTATCTGTAAGGATTGTTTTAAATCTTGCTCTGTTAATTGCCGGCGGCAAACGCTTCGATTTCCGTAAACACATCCAATAATTGATTAATACCGTCTGTAGTAACTAATTTTTGTTTGTATTCTTTAAAACCGTGAATGCCTTTGAAATAATTGGTGTAATGACGACGCATTTCGTTAATACCTAAGCGTTCGCCTTTCCATTCGATACTCCAAATTAAGTGATTTCTTGCAGCTTCGATTCGGTCGTTCATGCTGGGTGGTGCTAATTTTTCTCCTGTGGCGAAATAATGTTTAATTTCATTAAAAATCCAAGGATAACCAATCGCAGCACGACCAATCATCATACCGTCTAAACCGTATTTGTTTTTGTATTCCAATGCTTTTTCAGGAGAATCGATATCGCCATTTCCAAAAATCGGCATCGTAATTCTTGGATTATTTTTTACGCGTTCAATATGACTCCAATCGGAATGTCCTTTATACATCTGTGCTCGCGTTCTAGCATGAACCGTTAAAGCTTGTACGCCAATATCTTGCAAACGTTCCGCAACTTCATCAATATTGATAGAACTTTCGTCCCAACCCAAACGCGTTTTTACCGTTACTGGTAAATTCGTTCCTTTGATAACCGCTTTTGTTAAACGCACCATCAAATCAACATCTTTCAAAACACCAGCGCCAGCACCTTTACAAACTACTTTTTTTACAGGACATCCAAAATTGATATCCACCAAATCTGGTTGAACGGCATCTACAATTCGTGACGACATTTCCATTGCTTCTTCATCGCCACCAAAAATCTGAATTCCCACTGGACGTTCGTAATCGAAAATATCCAATTTTTGTTTGCTTTTCATCGCATCACGAATCAATCCTTCCGAAGAAATAAATTCAGAATACATCAAATCAGCGCCATGTAATTTGCATAAACGACGAAATGGTGGGTCGCTCACGTCTTCCATTGGGGCTAATAATAGAGGAAAATCGGGTAGTATGATGTTACCAATTTTAGGCATCTTGCTTCAATTTTTTTGCAAAAATACAAATTTTTGTTGGTTTCAAGTTTAAGGTTTCAAGTTTCAGCCTTATAAATCAAAACTTTGCTTTATATTTGCAGATTAATTGTTCGGAAGAATTGCTATTGAAATTTGAACTTGACATTGAACTTGAAGAATGAAACACATTAGAAATTTCTGCATTATTGCACACATTGACCACGGAAAAAGTACGTTGGCTGACCGTTTATTAGGTGCTACGCAAACTGTTACGGCTCGTGAAGAAAAAGCTCAGTTACTAGATAACATGGACTTAGAGCGCGAACGTGGGATTACCATAAAAAGTCACGCCATTCAAATGGAGTACAAATACAAAGGAGAAGATTATATTTTAAATTTAATTGACACTCCTGGTCACGTGGATTTCTCGTATGAGGTTTCTCGTTCAATTGCGGCTTGTGAAGGAGCTTTGTTGATTGTGGATGCAGCGCAAAGTATTCAAGCACAAACGATTTCAAATTTGTATTTGGCGTTAGAAAACGACTTGGAAATTATTCCAGTTTTAAATAAAGTAGATTTGCCAAGTGCTAATCCTGAAGAGGTTAGTGATGATATTATCGATTTATTGGGATGTAAATTAGAAGATATTATTCATGCTTCTGGTAAAACAGGTTTTGGTGTTGAAAATATTTTGGCAGCTATTATTGAGAAAATTCCAGCACCAAAAGGCGATAAAGATGAACCGCTTCAAGCGTTAATTTTCGATTCGCATTACAATCCTTTTAGAGGAATTGAAGTTATTTTCCGTGTACTTAACGGAGAAATCAAAAAAGGGCAGAAGATTAAATTCATGGCTACCGGAAACGAATATTATGCAGATGAAGTTGGGACATTGAAATTAAATCAAGTTCCAAAAAGCGTAATTTCGACAGGTGATGTTGGTTACTTAGTTTCTGGAATTAAAGAAGCAAAAGAAGTAAAAGTAGGAGATACAATTACCGATGCAAAAGAGCCTACAACAAATGCTATTCAAGGATTTGAAGATGTAAAACCAATGGTTTTCGCTGGAATTTATCCTGTAGATACAGAAGATTACGAAGATTTACGTGCTTCGATGGAGAAATTGCAGTTGAATGATGCTTCGTTGGTATTTGCTGCTGAGAGTTCGGCGGCGTTAGGATTTGGTTTCCGATGTGGATTCTTAGGAATGTTGCACATGGAAATTATCCAAGAACGTTTAGAGCGTGAGTTCGATATGACGGTTATTACAACGGTTCCTAACGTTTCGTATCATGCGTACACTAAAAAAGAACCAGATACTATCTTAATTGTAAACAATCCATCAGATTTACCGGAACCTTCAAAATTAGACAGAGTAGAAGAGCCTTATATCAAAGCTACGATTATTACAAAATCAGATTTCGTAGGAAACGTAATGAGTTTGTGTATTGAAAAACGTGGTTTAATTACAAATCAAACTTATTTAACAACAGAGCGTGTTGAGCTGAATTTCGATATGCCGTTAGCGGAAATCGTATTCGATTTTTATGATAGATTAAAAACAGTTTCTAAAGGATATGCGTCTTTTGATTACCATCCAATAGGCATGCGTGAATCAAAATTAGTTCGTTTAGATGTCTTATTAAATGCGCAACCAGTAGATGCACTTTCTGCTTTAATTCACGAAAGTAATGCTTATAACATTGGTAAAAAAATGTGTGAGAAGCTAAAAGAATTAATCCCAAGACAACAGTTTGATATTCCTATTCAGGCTGCCATTGGTGCAAAAGTAATTGCTCGTGAAACTATCAAAGCTTTAAGAAAAGATGTTACTGCTAAATGTTATGGTGGAGATATCTCACGTAAACGTAAACTTTTAGAAAAACAGAAGAAAGGTAAAAAACGTATGCGTCAAGTAGGAAACGTAGAAATTCCTCAAGAAGCATTTATGGCTGTTTTGAAGCTGAACGATTAGAAATAGTTTAAATAATTAACAAAAAGTTTGAATATTGTTTGATATTCAAACTTTTTTGCATTTAATAATAGTTGGTTTTTCTTTTTTAGTTATATTTATGTCAATGATTTAAATCCCCCATAAATCTTGAAAAACTTACTTTTTATATTCGCCCTTTTATATTCAACTTGTTTGTTTTCACAAGGAATAACTGTTGATAATACTACAAATTCACCAGCACAATTAGTCGATTTGTTATTAGGAAATTCATGTGTTGAAGTTTCTAATATCTCGGTTTCATCAACTCAAGCTGTTGCTTATTTTAATCAAAATGGTTCGTCTTTTCCAATTTCTGAAGGAATAATGATTAGAAATGGTGTAGCTGCTTTTACACAAGGTCAGTATACAGGTGCAAATTTGAGTAGTTCGGTAACTGCTTCTGGTGATGCTTTCTTACAAACTTTAAGTGATAATAATGGAGGAATAAGCCCAATTGTAAATGCAGAATATTTAGAATTTGATTTTATTCCGCTTTCTAATAGTTTTAGCTTTAATTTTTTGTTTGCTTCTAATGAGTATGGTTTTTATCAATGTGAATTCAGTGATGTTTTTGCTTTTGTTTTAACCGATTTGTCTACGGGAGTTTCAACAAATTTAGCTGTCATTCCGGGTACTAGTACGCCAGTTTCGGTAACAACAATCAGAAATAGTTTTTACAATGATCCTTCTAGTCCAAACAATAATTGCGCTTCTGTAAATCCTAGTTTTTTTGGAACGTACAATGTAGCGAATCCGACATCGGCATTAAATATGAGAGGACAAACTGTAGTTATGAATGCTTCATCAGCTGTAACTCCTAATACGCCTTACAAAATAAGATTAGTAATTGGTGATTATGCCAACTCAGGTTTTGATTCGGCTGTTTTTATTGCTGCAGGAAGTTTTACTACGACTTTAGATTTGGGGCTAGATCAAATTATTTGTACAGGCGATACAGTTCAACTAAATACTAATTTAGATACTACTTTTACTTATACTTGGTACGAAAACGGTAATCCTATTTCAGGTGAAACGAATTCAACCTATACAGTAACTCATGCAGGAACTTACACAGTTGAAGCTGTAAGAGGAACTTGTACAATTACAGACACTATTGTATTTACTGATTTAGCAGTTACAAATCCGTCTGATTTATTAACTTGTAACACTGGCGCAGCGTCTTATAATTTCGATTTAGCAACAAATAATGAATTAGCTTTAGGAATTGATACTGCCATTTACGATGTTTTTTATTACGAATCTCCAGCCGATATTGTAGCGAATAATCCAATTCCTAGTGCGAATTTAACTTCTTATCCGAGTACTGGTGGTCAAACAATTTACATTAAAATATTCAATACCATTTCAGGTAATTTTTGTGATGCTGAATATCCTTTTGATTTGATTGTTAATAATGCCGCTGTTGCAACTCCACCTAATCCAATATCGGTTTGTGAAGGACAAGGTAATACGAATTATGCTTTTACAAATACTACAACAAATGAAGTTTTAAATGGACAATCGCCAGTAAATTACACGGTTACGTATCATAATTCTTTAGGTGACGCTTCTTCTGGTATAAATCCTATAACTTCAGTTTCAATTCCCAATGGAACTACTTCAGTTACTGTTGGAATTCGAATCCAAGATAATTCGAATCCAAGTTGTTTTGATGTTACTACGGTTACGATAACGGTAAATCCACTTCCTATAGTTGATGATATTCCAGATCCAATAGAATGTAGTCAATTTACGTTGCCAACTATTGTAAATGGAGTTTATTATCTATTGCCAGGTGGACCAACAACACCTGGACAAGTACAGTTTAATATTGGAGATATTTTAGTAGATGGAGGAACATATTACATTTTTGCAGGACCTGATGCTAATGGTTGTACAAATGAAGAAAGTTTTAATCTGACTTTAATTGATGAATATACTCCACAATTAGATCATTGTGGACGATTTGTAGTGCCAACACCTCCACAAGGAATTGGTAATTTTTATACACAGCCAGGAGGGCCTACAGGCACAGGAGTTGTTGTTCCGGTTGGAACAGAATATTTGAATACTACAGCAGCATCTTTCACAGAAACATTATATTATTATGCCGAAATAAATGGGGTGCTTTGTAGAGATGAACAATTTGTCTTTTATATTCATCCAGTGCCATTAGTTGATGATCCTGCTGATGTTGTGAGTTGTGATAATTATATTTTACCAGCGATAACAAATGGCAACTATTTTTCAGGGCCTAATGGAACAGGAACTCCTTTGTTCGCAGGCGATATGATAAGTGTTAATGGGCCAAATTTTCCGGGTGTTTATTATGTTTTTAATCAATTGGCTCATACCACTAGTTCGGGAACGCCAGGAAACTGTTCGCTTCAAAATGATTTCAGAATTGATTTGGTAGATACGACTGTTTTTACTGTAACTTCAGGTTGTGGCGTTTATACATTGCCGTCAGTTCCTTTTGGAGGATATTACACAGCTCCAAACGGAGGAGGAACTCAAATTATAGATTTGAACATTACTTCTTCACAAGTGGTTTACTATTTTGTCAACACTACAACTTTACCAAATTGTACTTCTAACTTGAATTATAATATCACAATTCATCCGTTACCTTTAGTGGATGTAATTACTAGTGGAACTTATTGCGGAGAGTTTGTTTTGCCTGTTTTAGTAAATGGAACTTATTATACTTTGTCTGGTGGACCTACAACTCCAGGACAAGTACAGTTAAATGCTGGTGATAGGATTGATTTATCAGGTGTGAATTTATCTCCTGGAACCTATTATATTTACAATGGTGTTGATACTAATGGTTGTCAAAACGAATCAAGTTTTACTATTTCTTTGAATCCGTTTCCTCCTGCTGATAATGTTATTGGTAGAACCGAATGTAATCCTTACACTATTTCAGCACCAGTTAACGGAACAATTTACACTGCGCCTGGTGGACCAAGTGGAGGAGGAACTATTGTTTCTTCTACACAAGTTTTTGATACTACCCAAACTTTCTATTTGTATAATATTGATACTACTACAGGTTGCGAAATTAATCGTCCTTTTACAATTACTTATAATGGAATTAATTTACCGGATTATCCAAACGTAAATGTGTGTGAATTTGAAAATTATCAATTACCAGCCTTAACACATATAGCACCAACACCTTTTAATTATACCATTGGATATTTTTATGATCCTAATGGAATAAATCCTGTACCACCAGGAACCGTTTTTAATACGCCAAATACAACAACAACTATCTATGTTTATGCGGTGAATGCCGATGTTAGAACTACTTGTACAGAAGAAGATAGTTTTGATATAATAGTTTCTGAAACGCCAAATTTAGCTGCTTTAGGATTGGTCTTTGACAATGAAGAATGTGGAACTTATGTATTACCAACGTTGCCAACAACAACTTACAATATTAATTATTATTCGCAACCAGGTGGAAATACGGCTGATTTAATTACGAATTTGAACATCACAACTCCAGGAACTTATACGTATTATGTACATGCTTCAGCCATTGGTAATCCAAATTGTAATGACGAAATTTCGTTTACATTCATAGTTCATCCTCTTTTAAATATTACGATTCAAGGCGGAATTATCTGTGTGGATTCTCAAACAGGTGATGTATTACGAACATTTACTATGAATTCTGGATTAAGTCCAGCATTTTTTACTGTTAATTGGTTTTTAAATGGTACGCTAATGGGAACAGGGCCTAGCTATACTGCTTCGCAAGCTGGAGTTTATACGGTTGAATTTATCAAACTTACACCTGATGTGGGAGCGAATTGTAATTACGCTACAACAACAGTAACTATTGTACAATCGAGTCCTGCTGTTGCTGATTTTACTGTGAGTACTCCGTTCGAAAACAACACGTTTATTACTGTAAATTTAACTGGTGGATTTGGGGATTATCTATATCAATTAGTTTATCCTGATGGAAGCGTAACTGAGTATCAATCGAGTAATGTATTTGCTAATTTGCCTACAGGCGAATACTATGTAAATATTTATGATGTTTTAGGAGATTGTAATCCAACAATTATTGGTCCTATTTACATCATCAATTATCCAAATTACTTTACACCAAATGCAGATGGTACTAATGATAATTGGAATATTTGGGATTTAAGTCATCAGCCCGATGCAGTGATTAATATTTTTGATCGTTACGGAAAATTCTTAAAACAAATGTCGCCAGCTAGTTCAGGTTGGGATGGAATTTATAATGGTGAAAAACTGCCTTCTACGGACTATTGGTTTACGGTGGAATATTTGCCACAGAACGGTACAACCAAACAAATTTTCAAAGCCCATTTTTCTTTGAAACGATAAAATTAAATCATTAAACTTCCACATATTCCTAAGCCAACCAATAAATATACAGCTGCTAAAATGAATAATACTTTTGCAGCATTAGGGTTGCTTTTTTTTACGCCAAATCCAATTAAAGTTAACAATATTGGTGGGCCAATCATTATTATTATGATTAGAATAAATATACCATTTAGATTTCCTATTTCTAATGCTTTCATATTTTAAAATTTAATTTCATTGCGAAGTTTTTCTAATTGTACTGATTTGTCATCTCTATAAAATAAATTCATTGTTTCAAAAGGAATTATTTTATTGTCCTTATTAACAATATGAACGCATGATTTTTTTATTGCCCTAACATCAAAATTATAAGCATCAATAAATTGCATAATGATGATTCTAAACAAATTGTCATATCCTAAATTTGGTGCGTCAATATTTGGTAAACAACACATGATTGATTTTAAATTTTCTTCTGCAACTTCTACAGAATTTCCAGTGCTAAATAATTCAATCATTTTTTCTTGAAGTACATTATCTTGTTCGTAAATAATAGTGTTTTTACTATTGTCTAATAAATCATTTGGATTAATGTAACGTGTTAAAGGAAATACTTCATTGTCTAATTTTAATGCATACCCCATAACTAAAGCATCTGGATTACAAGGTACAGGCAGTAAATCATCAGGATTAAAAATGGTTGTTTGTTCCAATATTTTTCTTCTAACTTCTGTTAAAGTCATTCTGTCTGTTTCTGGGTTGAAGTTGTCTAATCTTCCGGCAATTTGTGTTGGTTGAAAAGTTACTCCTCTAACACATTTTTGTTGTAACGCAAATTCAATTATTTTCCCAATTTCGTTGTCATTTAATCCTTTTTGTAAAGTAACTACTAATGTTGTTGAAAGATTAAGTTCATTCAAATTTTCAATAGCTTGTTTCCTAATTTCATTCAAATCGGCACCTCTTAATTCTTGTAAAACACTATTCTCGAAAGAATCAAACTGTAGGTAAATTTCAAAATCTGGCGCATAACCTTTCAATTTTTTTGCAAATTCTTTGTCTTTTGCTATTTTGATGCCGTTTGTATTTAGCATTAAATGTCGAATAGGAAGTGATTTTGCATAATCTAAAATTGCAAAAAAATCGGGATGAATAGTTGGTTCTCCACCACTAATTTGAACAACATCAGGCTCTTTTTCATTTATAACTATGGTGTCTAACATTGTTTTTATTTCATCTAATGTCCGATGTCTGCCATAAGTTGGAGATGAGCCTGCGTAGCAAGTAGGGCAAGTTAAATTACATCTATCGGTTACTTCGATTACTGTCAAACAAGAATGTTGCTCATGATCTGGACATAATCCACAATCATACGGACAACCATAATCGGTTTTGGTATTAAATTTATAAGGAGTTTCCGAAGGTTTATTATAATTTCTTATGTTTTTATAATACGGAATGTCGTCTGCGATTAAAACTTTAGACTTTCCATGCTCGGGGCATCGCTTTAGCATATATACCTTATCGTTTTCAAAAACAATTTTTGCGTCAATTCGCTTTAGACATTCTGGACAAAGGCTTAAAGTATAGTCGTAATAAGTGTAATTTCTAACGGGCATTTTTGAATAAATTTAAAATGGTTTTATAATAATAAAGATAACAAATTAGACATAAAATCTGAATAGAACTTAAGCCTAAAATATAAAAGGTATTTGGTTTTAAAAATTCGATGCAAAATCGGAAGGAAAAATAGCTAATCATAAAATATTTAAACAGTAAGCCGTTTTTTATATTTTTTAGTTTCGTTTTCCACAAAAATGCAAATAAGGAAATGAGAAATAGTAATTCATAAAGCGCAATAGGATGTCTTTTTAAACCATCACCTAAATCCATTCCAACGAATAAATTTGTCACTTTTCCATAGGTAAATTCGTTTATTCCAGATAAAAAGCAACCAATTCGTCCAATAAAAATCCCAACAATAATTGGGAAAACGAATAAATCGCCCGAAGATTGTTTTTCGCCAATAATTTTTTTCGCCAGTTCAACTCCCAATAAGCCTCCAAACAAACCGCCCATTATTGTTTTTGTGTTTAAAACAGTAATAAATGAACTAATATCTGTAGGATATATTGGATTTTCTAAGAAGCCAATTACTCGTGATCCTAAGAAGGCTCCCAACGCAGCGCCTAATATTATTGAAAGTCTGTTTGAGTTTGGAATAGTGTCTTTTGTTTGCTTTCTTAAAAAAAGGTAGTATCTAAATGCAATAAAAAAAGCCAAATATTCAAGAATTAAATGAATATTTATTTTATAATCGAAAACAACTGGTTCATAGGGTATGGTCATCTGTTTTTGTCAAATGTAAAGAAAAATATGCTTTTATGCTCAGATAGTTTAGACGGATTGTTTATCCCAAAATTTACAATTAAAACAAATTTTCAAAGCCCATTTTTCTTTGAAACGATAATTTATTAACATTAACAATTGACTCATTTTCTTTTTGTAAAAGTTAAAGTAATTTTACAAGATGTATGCTTTAGTCGATTGTAATAATTTTTACGTTTCGTGTGAACGTGTTTTTCAACCTCAATTAAATGGTAAACCTGTTGTGGTTTTGTCTAATAATGATGGTTGTATTATTTCGCGTAGTAATGAAGCTAAAACATTAGGAATTCCTATGGGTGCGCCCGAGTTTAAAGTTCGTGATTTGATTAAGCAACATGATATAAAGGTTTTTTCTTCTAATTATGCTTTGTATGGCGATTTGAGTCATCGTGTGATGAAAACACTTGAGTATTTTACTCCAAATGTTGAGGTGTATAGTATTGATGAAGCTTTTTTGAGTTTTTTAGGTCAAGATATAGTCGATTATCACGAGTATGGATTGCAAATTCGACAACGTATTATTAAATGGTTAAGTATTCCCACAGGAATCGGTTTTGCGCCTACCAAAGCATTATCTAAAATTGCCAATCACATTGCAAAGAAATTTCACGAAAGAACACAAGGTGTTTATGTAATTGATACTGATGAGAAAAGAATCAAAGCCTTGAAATGGACAAAAATTGAAGATGTTTGGGGAATTGGTTTTCGTCTTACTAAAAAAATGCAATCTAAAAATATTAAAACGGCTTATGATTTTACTCTTCCTCATAACGAAGCTTTTATTCGTAAAGAAATGGGAGTGATTGGAATGCGCTTGAAATATGAATTAGAAGGAAAATCGGTATTAGAAATGGAAGAACCAAAAGCCAAAAAAAATATTGCGGTTACAAGAAGTTTTGAGAAAGATATATCTGATTTCAACGAACTTAAAGAGCGCGTGGTTACATTTGCAAGTGTTTGTTCTGAGAAGTTACGCAAGCAAAATTCGTGTTGTAATGCGGTTATTTTGTATTTGCGAAAAGATCCATTTAATGCTAATGGTGAAAAGTATAGTTTTTATCGCATGCAAACGCTGCCTTTTTCGTCCAATACGTCTTTTTCAATTAGTCAGATAGCGATTTCTATGTTAAAAGATTTGTATCAAGAAGGAACTGCTTATAAAAAAGCTGGTGTTATTGTTACGGAAATTGTGCCTTCTTCGCAACGTCAATTTAAACTTTTTGACGAAGAGAATCCAAAGTACCAAAAACTTATGGAAGTTATGGATGCGGTTCAGGCGAAAACTGGCGAACGTAAACTTCGATTAGCTTCACAAGATTTAAAACGCACTTGGAAAATGAAACAGAATCATTTATCCAATCGATATACTACGAATTTTAACGAATTACTAGAAGTAAAATGCAAGTAAATCCAAAAATAACTTTCTTTGTTCCCGATTTTGATAATCCGATGGAAACTTCATTTATTTCGAGCGAAATTAAAGCAGGATTTCCTTCGCCTGCAGCCGATTTTGAAGAATCTAAGGTAAGTTTAGATCATTTGTTGATTAAAAACAAGGAAGCAACCTTTTATGCTAAAGCAAGTGGAAATTCTATGATAGGGGCAGGGATTGATGATGGTGATATTTTAGTGATCGACAGGAGTCTAGAATCAAGAAATAATGCCGTTTCAGTTTGTTTTATCGATGGCGAGTTTACCGTAAAACGAATTAAGAAAACAGAAGAAGCTATTTTTTTAATGCCTGAGAATCCAAATTATGCTCCAATTCAAATAGAACCGCATAATGAGTTTATAATTTGGGGAATTGTGACCTATGTTATAAAACAAATTAAATAAAAAAGGCTATCACGATTTTCGGATAGCCTTTTGTTTTTGAAGCGTAACTTCTTAGAAGTTTGCTCTGTTATCTTTAATTTCTGCTTTATCTTTTAATGCAATATAAGACATTGAGATAGCATAAGATCTATTTTGTGATCTGTCTTGAGTAATGTAAGTTTCATAACTTGGAACTTCTGGAGCTTTAGTTACAGCTTTAGCTCTTACCATGAACATTCCTGATGTACCTTCGATAATTTCAGAAGTTTTTCCAGGAGTTAAACCAAATGCTTTACCAACAACTTTAGGCTCATTCCCAATATTTGGAATTACTGGTGCTTTTAAAGAAACTCCAGCTGCAATTTGAACAGAAGCGCCAGAAGCTTTTGCAACTGCCTCTAAAGAACTACCACTCATTTTTTTCTTGATAATTTCAGCTTTTTTCTGATTTTTGATGATTGGTTCTACTTGTAGTTTTGCAATATCAATTGGTAATAAACCACTTTCGTTTCTATCTTTTAATTTTGCAATAACAAAACCTTGAGGAACTTCAAAACGTCTAACATCTCCAATTTCTGTATCTTTATTGAAAGACCATCTTACAATTTCTCTTTGAGAACCTATACCTTGAACGTATTCATCTGATCCTTTTAAATTTGTAGCTGGTACTACTTCAAATCCTGCTTTTTTAGCAATAGCAGCAAAATCTTTATTCTCATTAGCATCTGCTTCTAATTGACTTGCTTTAGTGTAAATTGCATCAATTGTAGCTTCAGAAGGTTGAATTTTTTGAGCAACTGTTCCCATTAAAACAGCATCATATTTAGCCGTTACTTTGATTACGTGAAAACCAAAATCAGTTTCAACTACACCAATAGAACCAACAGGATTATTGAATACATAATCATTAAATTGAGGAACCATTTGTCCAGGAGTAATGTTGTCATACTCACCACCATTGTTTTTAGATCCTGGATCGTCTGAGTTAGCCATTGCTAACATAACAAAGTTTCCTGGGTTAGCTTTTACTTGTGCTAATAAATCATTAGCTAAAGCTTGAGCTTCTTCTTTTGTTCTTGTAGCAGTAGATTGAGGAGCTCCTTTGTAAGCTAATAAAATGTGACTTGCTTTTGCACTTGCATTGCCTTTTTTAGCAATCATTCTAGAAATACATTGGTGTCCGTTGAAAACATATGGTCCAAAAACACCACCAACTGGTAAGTTGAATAATTGTTCTTGATAATCAATAGGTAAATCTTTTTTAGTTACATAAGTAGAGTCAAATTTAATATCTGAATTAGCATTAACAAATTCACCTACATTAGCAACAGAGTCAAATTTCACTTTAACATCACCAATAGAAGATAACATAGCTTGCTCGTCTTCTTTAGAAGGTTTGTTCTCTACCAATACAAAATCAACGCTTGTAGTGTTGTCTGACTTGTATTTTTTTGGAGATTTTTTCATAAAATCGATAATCTCAGCATCAGTAACTTTAACTTGATCGTCGTTTACAGTTGAAAAAGCTACTGTTACATAATCAAAGTTTGCTTTATCGTTTTCTAATTTATATTGGAATTTTCCTTCAGCTTTTGTTGTGTACACACCAGATTTGATCATCGTGTTGTACATTTGTTCAACAGCATATCTTTCAATGTTTTTTTCAAATTCTTTCCATTGTAACCATTGTGTTTGGTCTGGAGCATTTTTGATTCCTTTTAAAGACTCTTTAAATTTGTTTTCGTCAAATTGTCCAGCAGCATTTAAAAATTGAGGATTTTGAGCTAAGTTAGGATTTTGCTTGATAACGTTGATTAATTGTTCGCTACCAACTTTTAAGCCTAATTTTTCAAATTCTTCAGTAAGGATAATTCTTCTAACTTCTTGATCCCATGCACTGTTAAGAGCTTGTGTTGAAGTAGTACCTTGTCCTTGTTTTTCAATCATTGCAACATTTTGCATAAATTGTTGCGCATCAATATCTGTTCCATTAACAGAACCTACATTGTTAGCATCAGAGCTAAATGTTCCGCTTTGAATAACATCTGCTAATACAAATGAAAACAATGCTAAAGCAATGATAATAATTAGGAAGAATGAACGTTGTCTAATTTTAGATAAAACTGCCATTTTTATTTGTGTTTAATTTTTTTCAGAGGGCGAAAATACAATTATCTATTTAATAATAAAATAGTAAAGTTATATTTTACTTGTTTTTTTTAAAGATTTTTATCTTTTTTCTTCTTTTACAGAGAAACGCACCAATTCGATTTTTTTATTGCTTGCGGAATGAATGATTATTTCAAAATTTTCGATATTGATTTTTTCTTCGTTTAACGGAATTTCTTTCGTATAATTTACAATAAATCCACCTAATGTTGAGTAAGAATCAGATTCGGGAATTTCTAAATTATATTTTTCGTTTAGATATTCAACATCCAGTCTTGCAGAGAATAAATAGGTGTTTTCTTCTAGAATTTCGTCTATTAATTCTTCATCTAAATCGTGTTCGTCTTCAATTTCGCCAAACAATTGTTCAATAATGTCTTCAACAGTTATAATTCCAGAAGTTCCTCCATATTCATCTAACACAACTGCAATACTTTTTCTTTTTTTGGTTAATAAATCCAAGGCGTCTTTAATGTAAATCGTTTCTGGAATATATTCAACAGGAATCATTATGCTTTTGATGGTTTTTGGTTTTTTAAACAGTTCAAATGAGTGTACATAACCTAAAATATCATCAATTGAATTTTGATAAATTAACAATTTAGAATAACCCGTTTTAATAAAAGTTTCTTTAAGTTCAGTAACCGAATCTAAAATATCAACACCACTAATTTCGGTTCTTGGCGTCATAATATCTCTTGCTTTTAAGTCGGAAAATTCAAGAGCATTTTGAAAAATTTGAATTTCTGAGTCTATTTCGTTTTCATGCGACACATTATTCATTTGTTCGGTAATGTAATTGCCTAATTCTACTTTACTGAAATATTCCTGGACTTGATCTCCAGGTGTTTTGAAGAATTTTCGCAAGATAATATCTGAAATCCAAATTATGAATTTGGTAGGCCAAAAGAATAATTGGTAAAAGAAATAACTTGGAACAGCAAAAAACTTAATAAAAGAATTGGCGTAAATTTGAAAGAATACTTTCGGAAGGAATTCAGCTGTTAATAAAATGATAGCTGTTGAGATTAGAGTTTGAAGTAATAATCCAACAAAAGCAGTGAGTTCGAAGTAGTTGTTTAACCAATCGATAATTAAATCGCCCGAATAAATTCCGTAAATTACTAATACAACATTGTTTCCAACGAGCATTGAGGTAATAAACTGAGATGGCTTTTCGGTAAGTTTATTTAGTATAGAAGCATTAAAGTTTTGTTGTCTTTTCTCGATAGATAAATACACTTTGTTAGAAGAAACATAAGCAATTTCCATTCCTGAAAAGAATGCCGAAAGCAATAAACAAATTACAATAATGGCGATTTCCATTTAACTATTTTCTGTTTTGATACTTGTTTTGGAAATGTCTTCTAAAAAAGAACATACCAACAGCAACTACGGCAATGATAATACTTAAAAGAATGTCATTAAATGGTTTGCCTTCTGAATATTTTTTAAATGCATCGTATAAAAAGAAAGCTGCAAATATTAGATAGATGTATTGAATGAATTTTAAATAAGTCATAGTGTGTTAATTTTATCAAATGTAATGAAAAGGAAAATGTAAAACAATTATTTGTCGGTAGTGTTAACTTCTCCGCTACTTTGTTGCATATTAAAAATTTTGAAATCTTTACTGAAGTCAACTCCTGGGCCTTCTAAATAACTACCGCCTTCATCAGTATATTTAAAGTGTTTTTCTGTAAAGAACCATTCGTTTTTTTGGTCAAAGTATAATTGTGAAGTTTCTAGTTTTTTACCATTTTGAGAGCTAATAGTAACGTTTCCTTGTAAGTCGATTATATCTGTTTTTTTATACGAAATGGCATAATCTGCTTCAATAGTTGTAGTGTTTCCTTTGTTGTCAAATAAGGTTACGTGAATTCCTTTAGGAAATTCTGTAAAAGGATTTGAAATGTTACTATAGTCCATCATTTTTGGACTTTTTAGAATTGATCTGATTTTGCCAGAATCGGTATATTTTAAATTTAAAGTGTCGGCTTCACCTGTAGGGATAAAACTTGTTTCGCTAAGTTGTTGCACCTTTTTAATGTCGCTTTCACATGAAAAAAACATAGTCACGATAAATATCGTGACCATGTTTAAAATATTATTTTTTAATAATAGTTTCATTATTTACCAATACTTGGTACAACTACACTTTCACCAATCCAGCAGTTAAAAGCAATTCTTTGTCCTTGTTTTCCTTCTGAAAAAATTTCAGAAGTAGAAGGAGCTGATGCTCTATAACTTGCGGCTGTTTTGCTTGCTAATCCTTTGATTGATGAATCAACTGCTCCAGCTTTATCACAATATTGAGCAGCTAGCCAATAAACAGCTCTTTTTTCGAATTGAGTTGCTCCACATTCGTTGATGCTACTTCCGTAAAGTTGTGCAATCAATAAATAAGCTTTACCAAATGATGGTTTTACAGATAGAGCTTTTCTTGCATACGTACGAGCTTGAACTTTGTTTGATTTACTGTACATAGCTGCAATTCTGTAATATACATTTGCTTTTTTAGTATTGTCAGTGTATAAATTAGCTGCTTGATTAAAATAATCTAAAGCTTTAGTAGTGTTTTTTCTTTGAATTTCTACTACACCTAATTGATATGCTGCATCAGCACTTGGGTTTAATTTGTAAAGTGCTTCTGATATTTTTGAGAATATTGGGTCAGAATCACATCCTTTTGCATCTAAACGATTTGCGGCTCTTTTTAGCCATTCTTCGTTAGTTTTGTTTAACTCAAATCCTTTTTGATAAAATGGAATAAGTTTTTCGCAAGTAGATAATTCTAAAACAATATTGTCCATGTCATTTCTAACATTTCCAAAAATTTCCAAACTATTTTCAATTCTAGCTTTTCTTGTTTTTTCTTTGTCAGTTAATGCTTGTCCTGCTTCTTCTTTTGTTAAAAAAGTATCGTTTTCTTCAGATAATTCTTTTTCTTCTTCATCAAGTTTTTTAGAAATATCGTCATATTTATCGAATACTTGTTGTAATTCTACACCTTTGTTAGCTTTGTGGTTGTTTACTAAAATTTCGAAGTAAACATACATTGCTTTTGCATATTTAAAGTTTGCATAATCAGTTTTGAAGGCAACATCTAACAATTGAAATACTTCGTCGGTGGTTCCAACTTTGTTTTCAAACAATACTAATCCTTTTTTCATTTTATTTCCAGCGCCATTTCCAGGAAAGTGTTGGTCGTGTTCATCATATAATTTCAATAAATCACGAACGTACTTTTCTTTATCTTGAGGAGTTGTTGCTTTTTCAATTTTCAATTTAACTGCAAATTCTCCTAAAGTGTAAATGCTTTTATGGAAAGACGGACAATCTTTTCTTAAAGTTGTTAAATAGTCGTAAGCCGTAACATCTTTTGCCTTTACAGAAGTTGACATTAAGCTTAGTGTTTCTGTACAAGCTTCCGTATTTTGAGCTTGAACAAAAAAACTAGTTAAAGCTATAAATAATAATGTTAATTTCGTTTTCATTTTTCTGCTTATAAATAATTATTAATCAATTTTTCTTCTTTCAAACCATTTAGCGCCAAGATTTAATCCAACACTAATGTTAAAATAATTCTCTTCTATTAAACCGCTTGATGTAGTTCCTCTTTTTCCAAATTCAAAACCTAAATCGATTTTAGAGAAACCTAGTGGTAAGCCTAAACCAAAATTCATGCCATAATCGTTTATGCTTTTATTATTTAATACTAAACCGGTATTTTCATATTTAAAACCTGCTCTATAAACAATTCTTTGAAGATAATTAGAAAAAGAATCATATTTAGGTATGTAATAACCACCAAGAGCAAAACGAGTTGAGTTTTCATACGAAACTTGCGTTAATTCTGTAAATCTATTTACTAGGTTTTTGTTTTGTGTGAATGTAAGCTCTGAACCAAGCAACCATTTTTTGTTTTCACCTAAACCAAAGCCTAAGCTTAATCGGCTTGGAATAATTAAACTTGTATTAGGTACTGCAATGTCTTCATCGTCATTTGAGAATTCTGCACCAGAAGCTGAGTAAATTACAGTAGCTATATTTCTAGAATTATTAGTACTTAACTTAGTCTCAGGGCTGTAAGTTAAGCTTGTATTAAACGTAAGCTTTGAATTGATTTTTGTGTTGTAAAGAAGACCAAGATTAAATGAAATTCCATTTAATTCAGTTATGTTTCTTTCGCGTGTCGTGTACTGTGTAAAATCAGGAGCTAAAATCCTTTTATTGAAATTATTCGTGATATCCCCAAAAAGGTATGCAAAATCTAAACCAACGCTTAGATTTTTATTGAAAGTATATGAACCTCCAACAAATACTTTGTTGATGAATCCATTTCCTTCTTTTCTAGAATAGCTTGTCTCACTTGTATTTACTGATGTGTTTTCGTTTTTGTAACCAACAGCAGAATAAGGCATCAATCCAAAAGCCATTCCAAATTTCCCTAAAGGTAATCCTACAGCAAGATAATCAAAACTGGTTCTTTGCGCTTTTTCTTTTTCTGTATCTGTTGAGAAATTTGTTGATGAATTTGTTCCTCCAACTGCAAAAGTCGTTAATTTTAGTTTTGAATATGAGGCTGGATTCATTAATCCTAATTGAATGCTGTCTCCAGTAATTGACAAACCTCCCATTGCTCTTGCGTCTTGAGTACCTCTAAATTTTACTTCTCCTAATCCGTAATAAGAATAGGGTGACGCTGTGTTATCTTGTGCCCATGAGTTTAATGAAACAATAATACTAGCAAATACTATAAGCTTTTTAATCATTTTTTTCTGTGTATAGTGATAATAAGTTCAAACTCTCTAGTAAGAAATTTGAATTGGCAAATATGGTGCTTTTTAATCTTTTAGCCAAAAATTCCGCGTCTCCTCCTGTTAAAATTATTGTTAAATCTTGATTTTTAAGAGAATATTGTGAAATAAACCCTTCGATTTCAAAGATTACTCCATTAATAACGCCGCTGTGAATTGCGCTTTTTGTACTATTTCCTATAATTTCAAAATCTTCACTTATGCTTAATAACGGCAATTTTGAAGTGTAATTGTTTAAACTCTTGTATCTAATTTTGATCCCCGGTGAAATAGCACCTCCTAAATATTGGTTTTCAGTATTCACAAAGTCATAAGTAATGCAAGTTCCAGCATCAATAATCAATCGATTTTGGTTTGGGTACATTAATGTAGCGCCAGCAGCTAAAACCATTCGGTCAATTCCTAAAGTTTCTGGAGTTGCATATAAATTTATGAAAGGAAACTTTGATTTATGGGTGATTATTTCTGTTTGGAATTGATTTTTGATGAAATTTACCACTTCTTCATCTAGTTTTCCAACCGAAGAAAGGATGATTTTTTGAAGATTAGAATATTTTTTAAAAATATTTTTAAAATTTTTTAGCGCTTCATTTGTTTCAAAAATAAAAAAGTCAACTTGCTTATTGTGTTCAAAGACAGCAACTTTAATTCGTGAATTTCCAACATCGATTGTTAAAAGCATGGTTTTGTTTTATGAAGTGCAAATATACAAATTGATTTTTTTTATTATTTGTTTTGGAAAATATAAAAATCGTTCTATATTTGCACCCGCAATCAACAAGCAGTAATGCTCTAAATTGTAAAGGTACCTTAGCTCAGATGGTAGAGCAATGGACTGAAAATCCATGTGTCCCTGGTTCGATCCCTGGAGGTACCACAAAAACCACTCATTCGAGTGGTTTTTTTGTTTTATGTCGGTTTTAAAATAGGATTATAAAATCATTTCTTCGTAAGAAAGGACCACTGAGTAGCCTTTTTCTTTGAAGTATTCTGTTGGATTGTCTTTAGAAATTGCCATTACAAAATCGCCACCCCAAGCCCCTAAGCTTTTAATTACACCTTTAAAATCTGGAAAAAGTTTTTCTTGAATGGTTTCAATTTCTAAAACATCACTCATGATTATTTCATGTTTTTCCATTTGTTTGGCAAATTCTTTTCCTTCTTTGCAATCTATGGTGTCGTAAGTTATGGTGTTGATTTTTGAAATTACAGCGTTTACATGATGGTGTTTCGACATATAATTCGCAATTGCCAGCTTGCTGCTTTGCTTCTGATTCAAATACACAAAATGAATGTTTTCTTTGAATGATGGATTGAAATGAATCGCTTTGAAATGCGGTGTTTCATTTTCTAGATGATATACAATTGGCGAATTTGATTTCGCACAAGCGATGTCATAACCGCTTCCACCAAAACTTTTTTGTAATAATTCAAAGGCATCAATATTTAGCCAATCTCCAATGCTGTTTATTAATGTAGAAGAGGTGCCTAAACCCCAAAGTCTTGGAAAAGTTAAATGAGTTTCAATTTCGTACCCTTCTTTTTGTAAAAATGTTGGATTTTGAATATATGCCTGATGTAAAATTTCAATCAAAGTGTTTTTTACGGCGGAATTAATTTCGTTTTCTAGTTTGCTTTTAATTTCTTCATAGGAAATTGCATCTTGGAACCAAATACTTTTATCCGAATCAAAACTCGTCCATTTAATTTGATGATTTTTACCTGATTTAACGACTAAACTTTGTCCGAATTTTGTTGGTAAAGCCAATGCTTTAGCGCCATCTAAAACAACGTATTCGCCTGTGATGAGTAATTTTCCGTTACTGTAAAAAGTTTGGGTTTTCATTAACTTCTAATTTTTTCCAAATAGTCAACTACTAAACTATGCGAAACGGTTGTGTCTTTGAAATAATCTAAGACTTTTTGTTTCTCTTCTTTGGTAGCTTGATGTTGGTTTAAGATATTCATCAAATGCATTTTCATGTGTCCTTGTTGGATTCCCGTTGTGGTTAAAGAACGAAGTGCTGCAAAATTTTGAGCTAATCCAGCGGCTGCTACAATTTGCATTAATTCTTCCGCAGAAGGTTTTCCTAGCAATTCCATAGAGAATTTAACTAATGGGTGTAACGAAGTTAAACCTCCAACGGTTCCTAATGCTAACGGAATTTCCATCCAAAAAGTAAAAATATCGTTTTCAATTTTTACATGTGATAAACTCGAATATTGTCCTGATTTACTAGCATAAGCATGAATACCAGCTTCAACAGCTCTGAAGTCATTTCCAGTTGCCAAAACTACGGCGTCAATTCCGTTCATGATGCCTTTGTTGTGCGTTACAGCACGGAAAGGTTCTACTTCTGCAATTCGTACAGCGGTTGCAAATTTTTGAGCAAATTCAGCTGAATCTATATTTTTATCGTCTGAAAGTTGGTTTATAGGACAAGAAACTTCAACTCGAACGACACAATTTGGTACAAAATTGCTCAGAATACTCATTACAATTTGAATGTTTTTTTCATCCGAAGTAAAATCGGAATATTCCTGCGCTTGATTTTCTAATGTTTTAGCAAATTGCTCTAAACACGTATTGATGAAATTCGCACCCATGCTATCTTTAGTGTTGAAAGTAGCATGAAGTTGATAATAATTTGGAATTTCATGGGTTTTATCTCTTAGTTCGATGTCTAAAATTCCGCCACCACGCTTTTGCATGTTTTTGGTAATTTCTTGTGTTTCATCGAAGAAAGTTGGTTTTATTTTATTGAAAAAAGCAGTTAATTTTTCTGAATTTCCATTGAAAAGAAAATGTACTTGACCAATTTTTTCAGTATTGATAATGGTAGCTTTAAATCCACCTCTTTCACCCCAAAATTTTGCTGCTTTTGATGCTGCTGCAACAACCGAGCTTTCTTCAATTGCCATTGGAATTGTATAGCTTTTTCCGTTAATGGTAAAGTTTGGCGCTACTCCATATGGAAGATAAAAATTAGTTAAGGTATTTTCGATGAATTCGTCGTGAAGCTTTTGTAAGTTTTCGTCTGAATTCCAATATTTAGTGATGCTTTCTTTTGCTTCTTCTGGATTTACGAAATACGTATTTGTAATCCAATTTATTTTTTCTTCTTTAGATAATTTTGAAAAGCCTTTAACATTTTGATTCATAGCGGTGAATTTTTTTCAAATAGAAGGCAAAGATACTAATTGGATTAATTAGGAAGACTATTTATCCATTTAAATAAAGTGGTTTCAAATAAAATTTTATCAATTGGTTTAATGATAAAATCATTCATCCCAACTTCTAAACATTTTTCTTTTTCGCCCGTAATAATTCCAGCAGTAATGGCAATAATGATTGTGTTTGGATTTGTTTTTCTTATTTCTGTTGTTGCTTCATAGCCGTTCATTATTGGCATTTGAATATCCATGAAAATGATATCGGGTTTGTTTTTTATTGCTAAATCAACAGCTTCTTGACCATTTCTTGCCTCGTAAATAATGCTGTTTGGTACTTTGTTTCTGATTAAAGTTTTGGTTAATAGCATATTAATTTTGTTGTCGTCAACTATTAAGATGCTAACGGAATCCGTAGAAACTTCTTCTTTAATTGTTTTAATGGGTTGTTGTTTTTCGGAATTGTTTTGATTAAGGTAGTTTTGTAAAGCTTCGTGTTTTATTGGTTTTATAATGCTTTGAGCGTTTTTGTAACTACTAGTTTCATTAAATTTTGAATTGGAGTTTTGCATCACAATTACCGAAAGATTTGGTAAATTACTTAATTTATTTATGATTTTAGTTGTTATTTCTTCTGACAAATATTCTAAATCTAAAAGCAATAAATCGATTTGATTTTCTAGGATAAATTTTGAAATAGTTTCGATACTATTTTCGTATGATTCTGCTTCAATATTATAACATTGTAACATGTTTTTAATTATTGAAGAAACAAGTTTATTGTCTTCAATAATTAAGGCTTTTTTATATTTATGACTGTTAGCAGATAAATGATAGTTGCATAATTCAGATTTTAATAGCAATTCAAAGCTAAAAGTTGATCCAGCATTAAGTTCGCTTTCAATTTCTAATTTGCTGTTCATTAATTTTAAAAGACTGTTGGTGATGGTTAACCCAAGCCCAGTTCCGCCATAATTTCGAGTTGTAGAATTGTCTTCTTGAGTAAAAGCTTCAAGAATTTTTTTCTTATTTTCTTTTTTAATTCCTATTCCGGTGTCTTTAATGCTAAATCTAATTTTTGAGGTGTTTTCGTTTAAGTTTGTTGCAGAAACTTCTAATTCGATTTGTCCTTTTTGAGTAAATTTAATCGCATTGTTTAATAAGTTTTGTAGAATTTGTTTTAGTCGCATTTCATCAACCCAAATAGCGCAGTGTACTTCTTCGTGAATATTTACAATAAGTTCCAAGTTTTTTTGATGCGCCATAAATTTCATCATATCAATACATTGATTGATGATGGTGTGCAAGCTTGTTTTTTCTTTGTCGATGATTAATTTTCCAGCTTCAATTTTAGAAATGTCTAAAATATCATTTACTACATCAAGAAGTGTGGAAGCTGATTGATTAACCGTTTCTAAATGTTGTTTTTGAATTTCAGTTAAATCGGAGTTTAAAAGCAAATTACTAAAGCCAATAATTCCATTTAAAGGCGTTCTAATTTCATGGCTCATATTTGCCAAGAATTCTGATTTTGCTTTGTTAGAAGATTCGGCTAATTCTTTTGCAATAACGGCTTCTTCGGCTACTTTTCTTTCTGTGATATCAATTAATACGCCTTCAATGTAAGCAATTACATTGTTGATGATAATTCCTTCGCCATATTCTTCAATCCAAACATAATTCCCGTCTTTTCGTCTAATTCTACACGTTGCTTTATAGGGTTTTCTGTTGTGTAAAGCTTCGTCAATGATGAGTCTTAATTCTTCTTTCTCGTCAGGATGATACAAATCGAGTAGCGAAATTTTATTGCTCATAAAATCATCACGATGGTATCCTGTTAATTTTTCAATTTCATCATTTAGATAAACTTTTGTTCGAGCAGTATCATATTTAACTAAGAAAACAGAAGCAGGAATGTTATTGGCTAATAATCTAAATTTTTCTTCACTTTCTGCAATTGCTTTTTCGTTGTTGATTCTTATGATTGTAGAGGCAATATTGTTTGCAAGTGTAAGTAGAATACTAATTTCTTCTTCGGTCCAAATGCGTTCGTTTTTACAATCATCAAATCCAATGAAACCGATAAAAGTTTCCTTGTCAAAAAGAGGAATTATTAAAATTGAAACAATGTTTTGGTCAATTAATAAATCTTTAAAATTGCTTTCAGGAACATTCTTGGTTAAATTTAGGTACGGTTTTTTGTTTAATATGATTTGCATGAAATCTGCAAATTCTTCGTGTGGAATATTTTGTAACAATGGATTGTCTATCTCAGCTAAATCTGTTTCAGAAACCCATTCAAAGCGTTGACTCATCAAATTCGTTTTGATGTCATTTTCAAAATAATACAAACGATCTACTTTTAATACTTTACCTATTTGTTCAATTGAAACATCAAAAATATCATCTTTGTCTTTGTGAATTAGTAAGTTACTAGTTACGTTAGCAATTGCAGTTAAAATTTCATTTTTATATATAATTTGATTTTCAGCGTTTTTTCTTCTTGTAGTTTCTATTGCTAACGCTATAATTTCGGCAACGGTTTTACAAAAGTTAATGTCTTCGTTTGTCCAGTATCTGAACTCGTGAGTAGCTTCTAAACACAAAATATTATTTAGCTCTCCACCAATGTAAATAGGAATGTCTAGTAATGATTTAATATCGTACTTAGGGAAATATTCAATTGTAAATTCTTTAAGAGATTCATCTTTAAACACATTTGAAGCAATAATTATTGGTTGCGATTCAATGTTTGAAATGTAGTTGCTAATATTTCTCTTAGGAATTGATAAATCTGCATAATGTTTGTCTTCGCTATGTACATAAATGTTTTTTAAATCAATTTGGTCTTCCTCATAATTCCAAAGCGCCACACGGTCAATTTTTAATCCAATAGCAGTTTCTTTACAAATATGTTGAATTAAGGCGTCTAAATTTGGAAATGTTAAGAAGTTTAAGGTAGATAGTTTGTTAGAAACGTTGTTTAATCTGCTTATTTCTTCTATTCGTTTGTGTTCCTCTAACTCTAAAAGTTTTGTAGCTGTTATATCTCTAATAATACATGAAAAACCAGAGACCATATCATTTTCGTCTCTTTTTATGGTTACTTTTTGCGAAACCCAAATTTCTTCGCCATTCTTTTTAATTATCGGAAATTCTAAAATGTCAAACTCATCTGTTTCTGAGATAGAATCGATATAAAATTTTGATACAGTGCTTTTAAAATCTTCTCTAATAAAATCACTAAAGTGTCTTCCTAAAAGCTCTTCTAATCGGTAGCCTAATGTTTGAATTGAAAATTTATTAGCATAAATAATATTGCCATATCGATCACTTTCATAAATGATGTCTTTAGCATTTTGAATTAAATTGGCATATTTAGTTTCTAAGCTAATTTTTGAAGTAACATCTTGTCCAGTTGCTACATAGGTGTTGTTTGTTTGTTTAAAATCGGTCCATTGAATAAACTTATATTCGCCATTTTTACATTTTAGTTTTCTAAAATAAACGGAGTTAGGTTTAAATTTATTAGAATAATCTCCAGCTTCAAATTCGGTATCTTCTGTTAAAGACCAAAACGCTTTTCCTAAAACTTCTTCTGGAGTGTAACCTAAAATTTTAGTTATAGAATCATTACAATATTGAACATTTCCTAAATTATCAGCTGCAATAATTATTGAGTTTGTGTTGTTTATAATGTCTTGTGTAAAAATTAGTCTTTCATTAGCTTTAATATTTCGTATTATCTGACCTAAGTGAATTACTAAAATTATAAAGAGCGCATTAACAAGAGTAACGATAGTTGTTGTTTCTTCGTTTTTAAATAACGTTAGGAAAAACAATAAAAGAAAGTTAATGCCAATAAAAATAAGATAGGTTGTAAATCTCTTAAAAATGGCAAATGCAAAAAACAGTAAAAGGAGGTATTTTGAAAACAATAAGAAGGTTATGCTTTCTGTAAAAAAGCTAAAAACTGTTGCTGCAAGAAGTAAAAAAAAACAGGTACGAAATATAATAAAGCTGTATTTTGCAACTTCTTTCTTTGATGTTACAATGAAGATAAAGACACAAAAAGCACCTGTAAGAAATTCGAAATATGAGTTTACACTTTTAGATTCGTTAAAAATTAAATTAAAAAGCTCGGCAACAGGAAAGATTAATCCTAAGTATAAAAAATAATAGCGATATTGAGCGTTAGAGTGATGATTTACGGTATTTCGTAACGTTCTAAAATCAATGTTAGTCGATTTTAATTGAAAGTTAAAAAACAACCCAAAAACGGTTAATAATAAAATTAAATAAATAAAAACATATAGACTGGCAACAGCCGAGATGTTGGATAAAAAAAAGAATCCATTTTGTAGAGTTACTGCCATTTAGCGATGTTACCGTTTCAAATATAAATGTAATTAAATATTTTTATAAAATCAAAAAGTTTATTAAATCAAGTTAAAATTATGGTTAATTCATATATTTTCACTAAAATTGGAAGTTTTTTAAGAACATAATATTATGAAAAAATACAGTTTAGCGATTTTACTTTTTGTAGCAAGCTCATTATCAGTTGTAGCGCAGCAAAAAATTACGTTAGAAGAAATTTGGGGCGGAGCCTTCAGAGCCAAAGGGATGGATGCTTTGAGCGCCATGAAGAACACCAATCAGTACACGGTTCTAAATTACGATAGAAATTCTAAAAGTTATCAAATCGATTTGTACGATTTTGCCACTTTAGAAAAAGTAAGTACTCTTTTTGATACTAAAAACCATTCAGAAGTAACATCAATTGATAGTTATTCTTTTGATAAAAACGAGAAAAAGATTTTAATAGCAACCAAATCAAATCCTATTTTCCGTCATTCTTTCACAGCTGAATATTTTATTTATGATATTCCTTCAAAAACGGTAAGTAGTTTTACGGCTAATGCAATTCAAGAACCAACTTTTAGCGCCGATGGGACTAAGATTTCATATGCATTTGAAAATAATTTATATGTACATGATTTAGTTTCTGGAGCTAAAATCCAAATTACGCAAGACGGTCAAAAAAATAAAATCATCAATGGTATTACCGATTGGGTTTATGAAGAAGAATTTGCGTTCGTAAAAGCGTATGATTGGAATGTAACTGGAACAAAAATAGCTTATATCAAATTTGATGAAACGGAAGTTCCAGAGTTTTCAATGGATATGTATAACGAAGGTTTATATCCAACACAAACTGTTTTTAAATATCCAAAAGCGGGTGAAAAAAATGCAATTGTTTCGTTGCATATTTTCGATTTAAAATCAGGAACTACTAAGAAAATCAATTTAGGAAATTACAAAGATTTTTATATCCCAAGAATCAAATGGACGAATGACGCTGCAACTTTAAGTGTTCAAGTTATGAATCGTCATCAAAACAATCTAGATTTACATTTTGTTGATGCTAATGTTGGAACTACAAAGATTGTTTTAAACGAAAAAGACGCTGCTTACATTGATGTTACCGATAACTTAACGTTTTTAAAAGACAACAGTTTTATTTGGACATCAGAAAAAGACGGATTCAATCATATTTACCACTACGATAAATCAGGTAAATTGAAAAAACAAATTACTTCTGGAAAATGGGAGGTAACTAACTATTATGGTTTCGATGAAAAATCAGGAATGATTTACTACCAATCTGTGGAAAATGGTTCAATTAACAGAGATGTTTACGCGATCAAAGTGGATGGAAAATCAAAAGTAAGATTGTCATCAAAAACAGGAACAAATTCAGCAACTTTTAGTCCAAATTTCCAATTCTTCATCAATACGTATTCAAGCGCAACTTCAGCGCCAACTTACACTTTAAACGATTCAAAAACTGGAGCGGTTGTTAAAACTATTGTTTCTAATGAAGCTGTTGAACAAAAATTAGCAAAATACGATGTAATTCCAAAAGAGTTTTTCGTATTAACTACAGAAAAAGGGCATCAATTAAACGCTTGGATGATTAAACCGAAAAATTTCGATCCAAATAAAAAATATCCAGTTTTCATGTATCAGTATTCAGGACCAGGTTCACAACAAGTGGATAATGCTTGGAATAGCACTGATGATTATTGGTTTATGATGTTAGCACAACAAGGTTACATTGTAGCTTGTGTGGATGGAAGAGGGACAGGTTTCAAAGGAGCTGCTTTTAAAAAATGCACACAAAAAGAATTAGGAAAATTTGAAGTAGAAGACCAGATTGATGCTGCTAAAGTAATCGGAAAATACAACTACGTTGACGCTTCAAGAATTGGAATTTTTGGATGGAGCTATGGTGGATTCATGTCGTCTAACTGTTTGTTTCAAGGTGCAGATGTGTTCAAAATGGCAATTGCTGTGGCTCCAGTAACTTCTTGGAGATATTATGACAGTATTTACACCGAGCGTTACATGCAAACACCGCAAGAAAACGCAAGTGGTTACGATAACAATTCACCAATCAATCACGTAAGTAAATTAAAAGGAAACTTCTTATTAATTCACGGAACAGCTGATGATAACGTGCATGTTCAAAACACTATGAAAATGGTTGAAGCATTAGTTCAAGCCAACAAACAATTTGATTGGGCAATTTATCCAGATAAAAACCACGGAATTTACGGCGGAAAAACTCGCTTACAATTGTACACTAAAATGACGAATTTCATCAAAGAAAAATTATAATAAACCAATAAACTAAAACAAATTATATGGAAAACAATGCTGTAAAAACAGGACATCCTAAAGGGTTGTACTTTTTATTCTTCACAGAAATGTGGGAGCGATTCAGTTATTATGGAATGAGAGCCATTTTCATTCTATTCATGACTAAAGTATTATTAATGAAAGATGCCGATGCTTCTGAAATTTACGGAAGTTATACAGGATTGGTGTACTTAACACCTCTTTTAGGAGGTTATTTGTGTGACAAATTTTTAGGGAATAGAAGAAGTATTGTTATTGGAGGACTTTTAATGGCAATTGGTCAGTTCTTCATGTTCTTCAGTGCTTCGGTTGGAGCAAATGGAGGTGTTTCTCTTATGTGGATGGGGTTAACAGCAATTATCATTGGTAATGGTTTTTTTAAACCAAATATCTCAACAATGGTAGGACAATTATATCCAGCAAATGACAGAAGAATTGATAGTGCTTTCACCATTTTCTATATGGGAATCAATTTAGGAGCTTTCTTTTCTCCTTTAGTTTGTGGTTCAATGGATTTTAAATGGGGATTTTTAGCGGCTGGTATTGGAATGCTAATAGGTTTAGTAGCGTTCATTTTAGGTCAAAAAAAGTATCTAATTTCTGAAGAAGGTAATGCAATTGGATTACCAGTTAAAAAGTTAGATGTTAAAAGTATCGCTATGATCATTGGTTCAATAGGAATTATTTTCTTTATGTTGAACTTTAAACAAATGTTTAAAAGTGATGTAGATATTATCAGTTATTTCATTTATGGAGCAATGGTAGCTATGCCAATTTTAATTTTTAGTGATAAAAGTTTAACTAAAATTGAAACACAAAGAATTACAGTAATTTTCCTTTTAGCGTTTTTCGTTATTTTCTTCTGGGGTGCTTTTGAACAAGCTGGAGCTTCATTAACTTTATTTGCAGACAGACAAACAGAAAGAACAATTTTTGGATGGGAAATGCCGGCGTCTTATTTTCAATCGGTAAATCCATTAGCGGTTATTTCATTAGCTCCAATTATGACAATTGTTTGGGGATTCTTATATGCTAGAAAATTAGAACCGTCTTCTCCTAAGAAAATGGCAATTGGACTTGGTTTAGTAGCTTTAGGATATGTAGTTATTGCTATTGCTGTTAAAGGTTTAGGATTAGGTGAGAAAGTGTCAATGTGGTGGTTAATTGGTCTTTATGTAATTCATACTATTGGAGAATTATGTTTGTCACCTATCGGATTATCAATGGTTTCTAAATTAGCGCCTTTACGTTTGTCGTCTTTAATGATGGGAACTTGGTTCTTGGCAAATGCTGCTGCTAATAAATTCGCAGGAACATTAAGTGCTTTAATTCCAGGTGGTGAAGATGGGACTGGAGGAGCAACTTCATTCTTAGGTTTCCAAATTACAAATTTATATGAGTTCTTCATTTTGTTCATCATCATGTCGGGTGCAGCTGCTGCCATTCTTTTCGTATTAAGTTCTTGGTTAGAAAAAAGAATGCATAATGACCATGTTGAAGCTAAAACGAATAAGTAGTAAAATAAAATAAAATATTTTTTATATCTTTCAAACCTACAAGAAACCCTTGTAGGTTTGTTTTTTTAATACAATAAATTATGTGGAAAAGTCATCCTAAAGCATTGCCTTACTTGTTTTTATCTGAAATGTGGGAACGTTTCGGTTACTATTTAATGATTGGTATTTTTACCTTATATCTTAAAGATGTCGAAGCTGGATTCGCTATGACCGAGAAAGAAGCATCCGATTTATACGGAACTTTTATCGCTTTGGTATTTTTAACTCCTTTCATTGGAGGTTTAGTTGCGGATAGATATTGGGGCTACAAAAAATCCATCGTTATTGGTGGTATTATGATGGGAGCTGGTTATTTCATGATGGGAATTCATGACATTACAATGCTTTACATTGCCATGACATTAGTAATTGTAGGTAACGGTTTCTTCAAACCAAATATCTCAACTCTTTTAGGTAATTTCTATACCGAAGATCAATATAAAGATAAAAAAGACGAAGGTTACAACATTTTCTACATGGGAATTAACGTTGGAGCGTTCATTTGTAACTTCTTTGGAGCTGCTTTACAAATTTTATTAGGTTGGCAATATGCTTTCATGGCAGCTGGAGTCGGAATGTTTGTAGGAGTTATTGTTTTCTTATTAGGAACAAAACATTATGGCGATAAAACCGAGAAAAAAGGAGTACAGGATGGCGATATGCCTTTCTGGAAAATTATAATGTTTATTTTAGTGCCATCTGCAGTTTTTGGAGTTATTGGTTGGTTATTAAAAGGAGTAACTTCAGAAGCAAATCCTAGTGGTTATATTTTTGGTTCGGATAGTACGGATGCTTTTATTTTTGCATGTATACCAGTAATTTTCTTCTATGGAAGTTTATATTTTAAAGCAAAAGTAGAAGATAAAAGACCAATTGGTGCTTTGTTAACTATTTTCGCAGTGGTAATTTTATTTTGGGCTGTATTCAAATTGAATGGTTCGGCTTTAACAACTTGGGCTGACCGTTATACCGATAGAGAAATAACAGGAACCACTCAAACCGTTTTTAATGGATTAAAATTAGCCAAAGAAGTAGAATACAAAAAAGACACTGTTGAATTATACGACGCAAGCTTCCGCATTCAAAAAGTAGATGGAGAAGTTCAAAAAACAGTTGATTATCCAGTTTATTTCAGAAACGTAGCCAAAGATAAATTACCAGAAGAAGGTTCAAAAGTTTCGCTTTGGGCAACCAATTTAAGTCAGTCAATTAATCCAGGTTGGGTTATTATTTTAACACCATTAGTTGTGGCATTCTTCACCTTTTTAAGAAGCAGAAAGAAAGAACCTTCAACTCCAACTAAAATCGCATTCGGATTATTAATTTCAGCTTTATCCGTTTTAGTAATGATTGCAGCCGTAAACATGGGAGCAAACGGAACAGAAAAAGTAAGTGTTTGGTGGTTAGTTGCCAATTATGGAGTTATCACAATCGGAGAATTATTTTTGAGTCCGATGGGATTATCTGTAGTTTCTAAATTAAGTCCAACGAACATCACTTCTTTAATGATGGGTGGTTGGTTCTTATCCACTTCCATCGGAAATAAATTAAGTGGTGTGTTAGCAAGTCTTTGGGATACCTATGATAACAAACAAGATTTCTTTTGGGTTAATTTCGGATTATTAATGTTTGCTACTTTATTGATGTTTATTTTATTGAAACAACTTAACAAAGTAATGCAAGAAAAAGGAATTCACTAGGATGAAAGCAACTCAAACTATAGAAGAAATTCAAAATTTCGAAGGAAAATATCCAAAACAACTTTGGTATTTGTTCTTTAGCGAAATGTGGGAACGTTTTTGTTTCTACGGAATGCGCGGAATGTTAACTTTTTTCATGGTACATCAATTGTTCATGAAAGAAGATGTAGCTAATTTACAATATGGAGCAACCCAAGCTTTTGTTTATGCTTTCACTTTTGTAGGAGGTTTGTTTGCCGATAAAATTCTAGGATATAGAAAATCCTTGTTTTGGGGTGGAATTATGATGATTGTTGGAAGTGCCATTTTAGCAATCGATCCGAAACAATTTTTCTTTCTTGGAATTGCTTTTACCGTTATTGGAACAGGATTTTTTAAACCGAACATTTCTACCATGGTAGGAACTTTATATAAAGGGAATGATTCGAGAAGAGATGCTGGTTTTTCATTGTTTTATTCTGGAATTAATATTGGTGCACTTTTAGGAGGTTACGCTTGTATTTACATTGGGAAAAATTATTCTTGGAATTTAGCTTTTGGCTTAGCCGGAATTGTAATGACAATTAGTTTGATAACTTTCTTATTTACGCAAAAAAGTTTAGCTACAATTGGACTTTCTCCCTTATTGCATTTAAAAGATTCGAAAAGAAAATTATATGAATATGCTACATATATAGGAACTTTAGTGGCTATTCCATTAATTATGACAATGGTTTCAAATCCTGAATATACCGATTATTTTATGTATACCATCGGTCCTGTTACTTTGTTGTATTTGGGTTATGAAATGCGAAATTTCACGCTTCAAGAAAACAAGAAGTTGATTGCAGCAATGGTTTTTATTGTGTTTTCAATTTTGTTTTGGGCGTTTTTTGAGCAAAGTGGTGGTTCCTTGAGTTTGTTTGCCGCTAATAATTTAGATAATGATTTTCTAGGTGTTAATTTAGATCCTAACGGTGTAAATAACGCTGCAAATTCATTATTCGTAATCATTTTTGCACCTCTTTTAGGATTGGTTTGGGTTTGGTTAAATTCAAGAAAAGCAGAACCGAATACAGTGGTGAAATTCGGATTAGGATTTTTATTCTTGGCTTTAGCTTTTTATACGTTCTATTTCACAAGATTTTTTGCAAATATTGACGGAATGACTTCGATAGAAATATTCACTTTAGCTTATTTTATCATCACTTTTGGAGAGCTTTGTTTATCACCAATTGGATTATCGATTATGACCAAACTTTCTCCTTTAAAATTACAAGGTGTTATGATGGGAATGTGGTTTTTAGCTAGCGCTTACGGTCAATATGTAGCAGGAATTTTAGGTGCTGGTATGTCAAGCGCAAATGAAAATGCTACCAAAGCAGAAAAATTAATTGCCTACACCGATGGTTACCAACAATTAGCAATTTATGCTTTAGTTGCTGGAGCGGTTTTAATTACTATTTCACCAATCGTTAGGAAATTGATGCAAGAAGTTAAGTAACAATTATTTTTGGCATTTAATTTGTTACATTTGTTTTATAAATTTACAATATGAAAAAGATTTTACTAATAGCGTTTTTAACTTTGACTAGTATGTCAATCCAAGCGCAAGAAGAGTTAACATGGCATACCGATATGTCAAAAGCTACCGACATTTCAATCAAAGAGAACAAACCAATGTTCTTGTTTTTTACAGGTTCTGATTGGTGTGGATGGTGTATTCGTTTGCAAAAAGAAGTTTTCAAAACACCAGAATTTATTAAATGGGCAAAAGAAAACGTTGTTTTGGTTGAATTAGATTTTCCAAGAAAAAATAATCAAACTGATGCTGTAAAAATGCAAAATGCTCAACTACAAAAACAGTTGCAAGTTAACGGTTATCCTACTGTTTGGTTTGTAAGTGCTGTTAAAACCGCTGAAGCTAAAATAAATTTGACGGCTTTAGGAAGTTCAGGATATGTTGCTGGTGGTCCTCAAGTTTGGCTTGATGGTGCTAACCAAATTATTAAGAAAAAGTAATTTTACTTCAATCTATAGAATCCCTTTTCGGCAATAGCATGAAAAGGGATTTTTTCTTTTTTACAAGTGGCTTCCCAAAATTTAATATTGTTTTTGTAGTTACTTTTATCTGCAATAATTTCTTTTGGTTTCATTTCTTGAATCAATCGAGTTAGATTGATTTTTGGATTCTGAGTTAAAACAATAATTTCAGGATGGATTGAGGTTTTATAAATACCCAAACTATCAATTATTAAAATTCTTTTATTTTGAAATGAAATTGCGTTTTGCATCGGGAAAATTCTCAAAGAATCTGAAAAAGTTCCTCGAGTATAATGATTTAAAGTAGTGTTATGGTTTTCTGGAGCATCACTAAAAGCAATCACATTATTTTGATTTTTGATTCCGATTAGTGTTGTTTTTTCATTGAATATAACAAATTCATTGCTGTTATTTTCACTCCATTTTACACTAATGTAACTCAATTGAAAAAGTAATAAAGCTGCTAAAATATATTTTACATTTTCAGCTTTTGTGTGATACAACCAATAAATAAAAGCAATTATGACCAAATACAACGAAAAAGTCAACCAACCCGAAAATGAAATATCCGTGATTATTCCACTTTTAAATTGGGCAATCCAATGAATGTAATTGTTCATAAATTGAATGCTGAATTCTAAAATTTTACCTAAAAAAATCGCAAATGAAGGTAGAATGTAATTGAGAGGTAAAATCACGATTCCAGTAATCAAAACCAAACTCGAAAGCGGAATAATAACCAAGTTTGCAAGCAAAAACAACAAAGGCAATTGATTAAAATAATATAGACTCAAAGGTAAAACACCAATTTGTGCCGCTAAAGAAACCAAAACAGTATCGGTAAAGTAAACCGCAATTTTATTTTCGGAAAAATAGAATTTCTTGTAAAAAGGTTGAAACAAAACAATCGATAAAACAGCTGCATAACTCAGTTGAAATCCAATATCAAAAATCGCATTCGGTTTCATCAATAAAATTAAAAAAGCGGAAATAGCTAAAGCATTATAAATCGCTTTCGGTTGATTGAAATAATTTCCGATACTAATAAAACTAAACAAAGTTACCGCTCTAGTTACCGATGCTGGTAAACCAGTAAGCAGGGCAAATAACCATAAAATCGCTAAGACGATTAATAATTGAATTTCGGCTCCAAAACGAACTCTTTTTAGTGGTTTCAATAAGAACACAATAAAAAAGTAAATAATAGAAATGTGCAATCCTGAAATCGCTAGAATGTGAATGACACCAGCACTGGAATAATCGGCTATGGTTTCCTTGTCTAATTCTAATCGTTGTCCTAAAATTAAAGCGTCAATTATGGCTTTTGTTTTGGTGTCAAAATGATGAATTTCGAAACTTTGGCTAAGATTATTTCTTAAATTTTCTATGTAAAAATCAAGTGTTTTGTGTCTTTGAATGATTTTAATTTGATTTTCTTGCGTATAAATTTGATGAAATACGTTCTGCTTTTCCAAATATTTCGAATAATCAAATTGGTAAGGATTGAAAGCTTTTGGAACTGGATAGATTGCACTGTTTAACCAAATTTCATCACCAGAATGTAAGGTTTTAATATTTGATTTTGGAACATAAAGCAATAGTTTTCCAGAAGTAATCGAATCATTAAAATGTGAAAGTGAAATGAAATATTTGTTATACTTCGTATTCGGTTTTAAAGTTGTGGTAACGATGGCTCGAATTGAATTCGTTTCTTCAAATGACTTTTTTGTGTAATGATGTTTTGAATTCAAATCGGAATGAATATAAAAATTCATCATTCCTAAAGTAAAAGCGAGTAGGTAAGTGGTAATTCCAAACGCTATATTTTGAAGTAATACTTTTTTACTTCTCCAAAATAAAAACACAAATAAAGTTAGGCAACCTACAATCGAAAAAACTATTTTCTCAAAAGTAAATTGCATAAAATAGCTAACGATAATTCCTATCGCAAAGCTAATTGTTACCGTAAGTAGGGGGAATTTAAATACTTTCAAACAAAATTGTTTTACAGTATTTAAGTTTTATGTTTGAGACAATATTAAACCAAATATATTAAAAAATATCTTACTTTTTTAAAGAATTTACAATTAATGTTGCAGTTTTTTTACTCGCGCCTTCGCCACCTAAATTTTGTTTTAAATCGGCATAATTTTTTAGTAAAACGATTCTATTTTCTGGATTTAGAATTTTTTCTAATTCATTTTTTAGGTTTTTTGTATTCAATTCTTCCTGAATTAACTCTTTAACCACTTCTTTATCCATGATTAAATTTACAAGTGAGATGAATTTTAAAGTGATGATGCGTTTGGCAATTTGGTACGAAATGTAGCTTCCTTTATAACAAACTACTTCGGGAACATTGAATAAAGCGGTTTCTAAAGTAGCTGTTCCAGAAGTTACTAAAGCCGCGTGTGAATGGCTCAATAAATCATAAGTTTTATTCGAAATAAATTTCACGTTTTCATTTGTTAAAAACGTTTTGTAAAACTCATATTCCTGACTTGGAGCTCCCGCAATTACAAACTGATAATCCGGAAAATCGTTGGTTACCGAAAGCATAATCGAAAGCATTTTAGCAATTTCTTGCTTTCTACTTCCTGGTAAAAGTGCAATAATTGGTTTGTCTGATAATTGGTTTTCCTTTCTGAAAATTTCATCTGAAACTTCAGTTCTACTAGCAATAGCATCAATCAAAGGATGTCCAACGAAATGAACTGGGAAGTTGTGCTTTTTCTCGTAAAAATCCTTCTCAAACGGAAGAATTACATACATAAAATCGACATCGCGCTTAATAGCTTTGATGCGGTTTTCTTTCCAAGCCCAAATTTGAGGAGAAATATAATAATGCGTTGGAATATTGCGCTCTTTTGCCCAAGTCGCGATTCGCATATTAAATCCAGGATAATCAATAAAAATAATAGCATCAGGTTTGAACGTTTCAATGTCTTTTTTGCAGATTTTGATGTTATTCAAAATCGTTTTTAAGTTCATTATCACTTCAATAAATCCCATAAAAGCCAATTCGCGGTAGTGTTTTACTAAAGTTCCGCCTACATTTTGCATCAAATCACCACCCCAAAAACGAATTTCGGCAGTTGGGTCTTTTTCATACAAAGCTTTCATCAAATTTGAACCATGTAAATCGCCCGAAGCTTCTCCTGCTATGATGTAATATTTCATATGTTTAAGTCATATTTTTTATTGGTAACATATGTTATCACCTTTCAATTATGGTTTTTTGCTTAAGCAAAATAGTTATTGAGTGGTGATTTCATTTTCTAATCGTCTAAATTTATAATTCCCAAGAATTCAATTGTTGTATCGCATGATGTGCAGTTAAATCAAATTGCACAGGCACAATCGAAATGTAGCCGTTTTCTAAGGCCCATTCATCG
>NZ_JAKLJH010000194.1 GCF_023151265.1 Flavobacterium sp. | reverse complement strand
GGTTACCGATTTATTTTGGGCACCCATTTCTGCTATTTTATTAATTGTAATGTTCAAAGGAACAGCAGGAAAGTTAGCCGGAGTTTTTGGTTTTATTGAAGAATTACTTCCGTTTGTAGATGTGATTCCGACTTTTACAATAACGTGGTTTTATACCTATGTAATAAGAGGTGGAAAAGGACAAGAATAAAAAATGGAGCTTAAATGCTCCATTTTTTATTTTTCTTTTTTGTATAAAGTAGCGTTGTTAGTGAATTTATTAATTTGAATTTTTGGTTCACCTAATAATTCAATTTCACTTTTTCCTGATGCTGCTAAACTGATAGCACTTGTTACATTAACAGAACATTTTGAATAACCTTCTGAAGTTACATCTAACGAAGCAATTACTAGTTTTTTTGCTGTAAGTGATGCAGAATTATCTAATCTTAATTTAGCATTATTACAGTTTCCTTCAATTGTAGCCTGACTTTTTTGATACATATCCAGTTTTAATTCTGGAGAAGTTACTAGCGCTTTTAATTCGGCACTTTTGCTTAATTCTAAGGAAGTGTTTTCTGCTTTTACGTTAATTTCTGCTTCTGATTTATCGTTTAAAACTAATGCAAAATAATTGGCTTTCACGTTTAAGAATGCTCTAGAATTGTCATAATTTTTAATAGTAATATTTTCTAATTCTAAATCAGCTAATGCGTGAATTGAACTTTCGCTTTTTGCTGTAATTAACTTTAAATCGGAAGTATAGTTAATTCGTAAAGCGAATTTTTTAAAACTCGAGGCTTCTCGTAACGAAGAAACTCTTAAAGTACCAGCTACAACTTCAAAATTAATAATTTCGTGAAGATTGTCATCGGCTTCAATTTCTAAAGAAGATTTGTCTGCTTTTACTAAGAAGACTTCAAAATTGTCATTGATTTCAATATTTTCAAAAGCAGGGATTTCTTTAACCGAAACCGTTACAATTTTTGAACCTTTAATTTTCTCTTTTTTCTGAGCAACAGAAACGGTTGTTAGAAATAAAAACGCAAATAATAAAGATATTTTTTTTGTCATTTTATGATGATTTGATATCACAAACATACACAAAATTTGTTCCAAATTCCATTATTTAAGAAATTTAGTAAATAAAAAAGCACCAGTTTAACTGATGCTTTAGTACTATATGATGGTATCGATAAAACTTACTATTAAAGTAAAAACAAATTCTACGACTTGAATTATTAGCTTAATCATGAGAGTTGAATTTAAGTTTGTTCCTGTAAAATTATAAAATGCTTATAACAAAGCTGTTAATTATTTACTAATTATTTGTTAATTAGTTAAGGCTCACACTTCCGCCAGAAGTTTCTTCTTTTACCACTTTTTTTGGTTCTTTAACATAATCAATAGAACTTCCGCTTGAAGCTTTTGCATTTAACAATACAATTGGATTTACGATTGTACTACTTCCGCTTGTTGATTGTGCAAATATTTCGTTTGCTGCTAAATCTTGTGCTTCAATTTCGCTTCCACTTGACGATTTTGTTTCTAAAGCTAATGCTTTTCCGCTTACTTTAATTTCGCTTCCGCTAGTAGATTCGCAATTTACTTTTTCGTATTCTAAATCGGCATTAATTGTACTTCCGCTGCTCGATTTTAAGTATAAAGTTGTTCCTCTTAACTTGTTAATAGTACGAATGCTAGATCCGCTTGACGATTCTAAACCGTCAATTGTATTCGTTTTTACACGAATAATTGCGCTTTCCAGAGTGTTAATATTGCCATCAATTTTTACGATTAAAGTTCCGTTTTCGACTTTAGTTACAACATATTGTATCAAATTATCGTCAACTTCCACTTCAACCTCTGTTGGTGTTCCTTGTTCCAAGATTACTTCCACGCCTGTGCTAGCTTGAATTTTAGTAAAAGGAGCTTCAATAGTTCTTTTTTCGGTAACTACATTACCGCTTCCATCAATACCATCGCCTAAGTTTATATTTCCTGTACAAGAAGTTAAGGTTATGGTTAGTAAAAGTGCAACTAATTTTAAAGTCGTTTTCATGTTTTAAATTTTTAGTAGTTTCTTATTTAGTTTTTATAGTAATGATTTCTTTTGTTTTTGTAGAATCGGTTTCATTTACTTTAACCTCTTTTTTTATCAAAACACCATTATCATCATAATATATTGTTGAAGAAGAGTCAGTGTTTTCACTATTTTCTTCCGCTAAACAATTTAAACATTTTATTTTATCAGAATCTACACGGTAAACCGGATTTTTTGTATCATATTCACTTTCATCGAAAAAGTCGTAATCACTTCTATCGTAATTGCTGTAACTTTCGTCAGTTTTGAAGATGGTTCCTTTTGGTAAGTACAAATAAATCTCTACTTCCTGACCTCTGAATTTATTTTCTACAGCAGTTAATAAATAATTGTCTAAAACGATGGTGTTTCCTTCAATTTTGTAATTGTATTTAATTTTTTCAGCTCTCTTCTTAGCTTGTGAAGTTGATTTTCCATTTGCTAATTTTTCAATTAACATGTATGGAGTTGCTTCATCTGTATACTTAATTTCGATAGAAACATTATTCGAATAAATAATTTCATTATCACCTTCGTCTTGTGTTATTTTGAAATCGTGATGTCTGTAATTGCTTTTCGAGTAAAAATCATTGTTCTTGAATTTGATTTTCAATGTATCGGTTGGCGCAATTGCAATCACTTCCTTTTGAACCGATTTTCCTTCAAATGCTAATTGAGACGCTTCGTTAATTCCTAATGAAATAATGATTCCAACAGCTATTAACCATACTGCTAACAAACTATATTTTGCATAATTTCCAATAGATCTTAAATTGTTAACCATTAGCTTCAAACCTAAAATCAGTAAGAAAAACAATGGAATTCCAAACCCTAATAATAGTAACATTCCTTGAGCCCAAAGTGGAGTTTCTAAACCAATTGGTGTTTGAATGTTGTTTAAAATGTAATTATCAGGCATTGTTGACGAAAATATCATAATGATACTCGTTATAATGATTCCTATCAATCCTATTCCTGAGAAAAACACGATAAAAGCTCCAATTATTTTGGCAAATACTTTAAAGATAGTTGTGATAACTTCTTCAATTGTAGAACCAATTCTAGTAGCTCCAGATTTTGCTGAATTAGTTATTTTCTCATGGTCGATATTACTAAATTTAGAAGTAATATCGTCAAAACCTTCCTTTACTTTTTTTTCGATATTTGAGATGGTTATCGGTTCGCCTTTCATTTCAAGTTTCTGAGTTGTAGTAA
>NZ_JAKLJH010000193.1 GCF_023151265.1 Flavobacterium sp. | reverse complement strand
AACTACTTTTTCGTCGCTGTATTTCAATAAACACCTTTCCGTATCTATTAACTCCAAAATCGAAGTGTTGCTTTCTTCAAGTGCTTTGAGATACAACCAGTTCAATTGATACAAGCGTTCGGAGATAGAAGCATGTATGATAAAGGTTTGTTCAACAATGTTTGAAGTCATTTCACGAATGGGTAAAAGGGTTGAAAGCGTCAATTCGAGGGAGTTCGGTTCACCAAATTTTTGATGATGTGCATAAGTGGAAACCAAAGAATGATAAAACACAGAATATCGTGGAATGTTTTGATTTTCGAGGAACAAAGTGCGTCTCAAATAATTGCTTACATAAGTTTTGTCTGCTGCCTTCTCTATGCTCAATAGATACCGACGTTTTAAAGAATGGTAAAAACGGGTATAAGCTTTTAGAAACAGCTCTTCAGGTGGGTAATTTGCTTCCATAACCTTATAACGCTTCCGACCTCCTAAATCTTACATTGAATCAGTTAAAATTCCTGAAACCCAGTAAAACCCCATGTTGAGCAAGGTTACTTCATGTCTGTATTAGCTAACCTCATGTAGTGGATCAGGTTGTTTTCAGGTAATTCTTTGCGAATGCATCAAAAAAACACGTAAAAACACCAAAATGGTAACATTACACCATTGTACACCATGAATATTCAACTTTACACCATTGGCATTGTACTTTACACACACCGACAAAAACAGCCTTTTTACCGCTAAAAACTTCCTTAGTCAAAAATTAGTTCTAATTTCAACCTGATTTAGGTGGTTAGGTTAGGTTGATTAGTGAATGGAGTAATGACGCCTGTCTTACTCCATTTACATTTTATAGCGATTGATTTTTCGACTATTCAACTCGGTTCCTACTCGAACTTATTTCGATGAATCCTTCTTTTCGACTTGACGAATCTTTTAATCCGATTCGCCCAACTTTAGTTTTCTATAGACGAACTATGGCGATTCTTTACACCCAACTCCATTTTAAGTCAGTTCTAGTCGAATCTTACTGAAATCCATTTCGACCAATCTTTCTTTCCGACTTGACGAATCCTTTAATCCGATTTGCCCAACTTTAATTTTCGATAGACGAATAACAGTAAATCATATATTTAAACCATCTATTCACAAATTCTAAAGATATGAACCTTAAAGAGCAATTAGAATCAATCAAAGACAACGTTAAAAACGGTGGAGATTATGGAGTTGAAATGAAGCGTTTAAAGCAGGCTATTAACTCTACTCAAAAGGATGCTGAATTAAAAGTACATCTGTGCAACATTGTTGATGCGGGAACAAAGGAAACTTTTGACGAAGATTTTTCCCTTGTCGTTTTTAGTCTGGGAAGTATGCCTGACAAAGATTGATCAATCAAAAAAAAATAACTGCCCGCCTAAAGTGGGCAGTTAGCATTTTATTCAGTCAGAAATCGGCTCTAAAGGGTAAAAAAAAATTAGTTGCCCACCTCTAAGTGGGCAGTTAGGTTTTTTTAGTCAAAATTCGGTTCAAAAAGGTAATTTAAAATTAGTTGCCCACCCTATAGCGGGCAGTTAGCATTTTATTCGGTCAGAAATCGGCTTCAAAGGGTAAAAAAAATTAGTTGCCCACTTTAGGTGGGCAGTTATGATTTTATTCCAAAACATTTTTTTTCAAAGCAGAATAAAAAGCTAGTTGCACTACCCCTCCCGGGGCAAGTAACTTTTTATTAGGCGGTTTTCCGTTTTCGGAGGATAAAAAAATATTAGTTGCACCGCCTCCCGTGGGGCAAATAGATTTTTATTACTCAAAATTCGGTTCTGGCTGATAATAAAAACGCAGTTGCCCCGCCACACCCGGTGCAAGTAGAAAAAAATTAAATGCTGGCTTTCCGTACCTTCAAGTTTTACGCAACAGCTTCTTGTATTTTCTGCGCTCCAAAGCCAGCCAGTCATAAATTCCGGTTGCCAGGCGTTCAAAAGCCTCTTTATCGTTAAAGCTAATTTCGGTTACATGATAGGCGCGGTCATGGTACTGCTCTGTTAAATGCTCCAAGCGCTTATCGTTGATGTTGAGTTCCATCAATGAAAACACGGAAATACAAATGTTCAATTCGGCATTATCGTTCCCGAACCCCAAGAGGTTCAATCCTGTAATTGTATGTTGGTGCTTTAAATCGTCTTTTATCAATTGAATGATAATCTTTTTGGAATTTTTTTTCTGCATGGCTCAATATTTTTATATATTCATTTGACGATGATAAATATACATATTATTTATATAAGTGTTTCTTAAATTGATATTATTACATTTTTAAGAGAGACTAATATGCCTTTGACGAAGGTTTGATTGATCCTTTATGCCGTTTTCTTTCGTTATTTTAGAGTCAATGAAAGATTTAAACCGAATAAAAGAAGTTTTAGTAAGTAAGAAGGTAACACAAGTTTGGTTGGCTTCTGAAATTGGAAAAAACATAAATACCGTTAGTGCTTGGAGTACAAATAGAAGACAGCCTAGTCTTGAAGATTTGTATAGGATTTCAGTTTTACTTGATGTTGATATTCGGGAATTATTAAATCCGACCAAATGAGAACCAAACTATTAATTTAGAAAATGAATAACCCCCACTACTATTTTACACTGAAAAGCCACAATACTCTATGTTTTCTTAGTATTGGAAAGGATTTTATAGTAGTTATAAAATCTGTTCACAATGTCTCAAGTATATGCCTTTATTGATGAATCTGGAAATAACTCTTTTGAGTTTGATACCCAAGGAAATTGTTTTATCGTTTCAGCAATCATCTGTACAGGTGAAAACCTAGATAATATTGAAACTCAAATTGACGAGGTTCGAAAGAAATATAATTTTCAAAAATCTGAAATAAAATCCAGCAAAATAGCTGATAATCATACTCGAAGGCTAAGTATATTAAATGAATTCAAGGATACTAATTTCACATTGGTTTCATTGATTGTGGATAAGAAAAAGCTTTATTCGCAAGGATTTAAGTACAAGAAATCATTTTACAAATATTTGAATGGAATCTTATATAATAATCTGTATCGCGTCTTTCCAAAACTATCAATAACCGTTGACGAATTAGGTTCAAATCCATTTATGGTAGAGTTTAAGAAGTACGTAAATAAAACTCACGTTGTAGATTTATTTGGAGGTTCAGATTTTAGCATGGCTGATAGCAAGAGTAATAAATTAATCCAACTTCTCGCAACTCATCTATTTTCCGAAGGACACAGCTGATTCGTCAATAGAAGAGATATTGGTTGAGGATAATTATGACGGTAATATTAGTGAAGTATCAATTTACAAGATTCGACAATTTCTTGAATCAAACGACGAATCAGACAAATACAATCCGATTCAAAAACAGTTTTTAAATATTCTGTTGTTGAATCATGAGGCGGGACTTAAAGGAAAGTATACTTCGACCAAGGAAATTTTGAACCATATCAATTATGCTGTTGAGACTCCGCTAAGCATGGAAGTTTTTAGAAATAAGATTGTTGCTAAATTGAGGGATAAAGGAATAATAATTTCTTCAAACAGATCAGGATATAAAATTCCAAATAGTGTAAAGGATGTTCAGGCTTTTGTTACGTTGAACAAAAATCTAATCGTTCCAATGGTTGAGCGAATAAAAATAGCTCGAGACATTGTGAAAACGGCAACAATTAATAACGTTGATATTTTAAGTACAGAAGCAAATAAACGATTACGGAAAATGATTGACAATGAAGATTTGTAATTCCCATAAAATAAAAAGACATGGATATTCACCTTCCTGAAAATGCCCTAAAACTAATCGCTAAAACTGGTTCGAAAGAAGCCCCAGTTATAGTTCCAATTGCTGTGGATAAAGAGGCTAAACCTTTGTACTGTTTTCCCAATATTCTTTCAAAAATAAAAAGAGAAGGAGGAACCA
>NZ_JAKLJH010000192.1 GCF_023151265.1 Flavobacterium sp. | reverse complement strand
TCAAACTTCAAGACAGAATTTGAACGAGAGTATTACGGCACCATCTCGCCATAGCTTTTTACTTACTAATTTTATTAAAATCGCCCAAACTTATAAGGAATTAAATTTTAATAATGAGAAAATTCTGAATCTGTCGGTTGAACTTTTGCAGAGGTGTGCGTTGTTCGGAAAAACTAACTTGAATATTTCTAAGACATCTCAAGAAGAAATTCTAATATATACATCTAAAAACGGTAAGTTTAATAACATTCTAATCGATGAGGATGGAGATATCTCTCTTTTAAGGGTTGGCGATAAAAAGGAGGATAAATTCACTGCGTTTTATTCTTCAAACGAAAAAATTGATTTTAATACAATTGTATCTTTTCTTTGATTTGAATATGGGGTATGGCTTGTTTAGATTCGAAAATCCCAAAATACTTACATTTTACAGAAAAAAAACGCCCTGTTCTAAGTCAATCAAAATTTAAAATAAATCATATTCTTTTTCGAACAGGTTTTAAAGAGAAAGTAAACCCGATTGAATTACCGCCCTCCAATCCAACGTCAATTTCAGTTTGTTGGAATAAATTAATACAATTAAGTCACGTATTATTCACTGTTAAGTCTGGAGCCAAAAATCCAGATAACCTAGGGAATCATGTTTTTTATGGATTTGTCGGAGAAGTTAATCGATTCAACTTGAAAAGAACCTGTGAATCTGGCATCTATATGGGATTGCACACAATCACCTTATCAATTAGGCACGATCCTTTACCTTGCAATTATTCCCACGCAGAAATTCTAATTAACCATACCTATCACGAAAACAATGAATTAAAAAGCGTGATCATTGAACATTCCGAATGGAAAAATTCACTTTTCAAAACAGTTAAAGGTGAAAACAAAAAATTCTTTAAAGATTTAGAGTTAAATTTTAGAGCAGATGTTGTTCATCTATTAAAGCGAGATTCAGACGTCCTAAATAAAACTTGGTTTTCACGATCTTATATTAAGGTACTTATTATTAGATTATTTTTGCCTGTGCAAATGTACCTTGTGAGTTTGAAAAAAGTTTAGAGCATTTTCCAAAATTTTTCAAAGAGTGCCTAACAGATCCGAACTACAAACACTGGAATTACCATATTCATAAATTAAATCGCCTTAAAAAGTTCGAAATCGATCATTTTTATCATAAACAAACACCTGTTGTCCGAACAATAGGTATTTGGTTGTTTGGAAGGAGAATATCGTCCCGAAAGCTTTCGGGAGAACCGATCACCTCTTCATCCCGACAGCGGTCGGGACGAAGCGCTACCAACCAGCCATTCAATATAGCTGCGGCTTTTCTTACGCTTGATCTCGTTTTCACGTTTCCGACTAAGTGTTCGGGTTTCAAATTCCTCTACATAAACTATCTCCCAATCTGATACCCTTGATGTGTAAGTGGACTTCCCTGAATTATGAGAAATCAAACGTTCCTCCAAATTATCCGTTTGGCCAATATAAAACCTGTCCTTTGTTCTGGAATATAAAATATAAACGAAAAAGACCTTCATAAAAAAAGGCTTCCTTTTGTGGAAGCCTTAGTGGAGAATATCGGATTCGAACCGATCACCTCTTCACTGCCAGCGAAGCGCTCTAGCCAAATGAGCTAATCCCCCTTTTTATCGGAAAACAAAAGTAAGATTTATTTCTATTCAAAAACAAAAAAGTATGAAATAAAAAAGGCGCTCTCCGGCGCCTTTTTTTAATTTTCTACCTGGGTATCTCCTACGTACATTCCGGCTTTATAAACCGCTACGCGGGTTAAAATTCCGTTCTCATTGTAGATGTAGGCTTTCCCCTCCATAAAACGATTGTCTTTAAAAACACCATCTTTTGTAATCTGTTTGTTCTTGTTATAAAGCGTATACTGTCCATTCAAAATCATTGGTCCCTTAGAAGCTACTTTCTTAACCGCTTCGTTTGGTCTTTCATCTTCTCTTACTTTTACAATCGGTGCATTTTCAGCAGGAATGTCTGATTTAGGAGCAATTGGTTTTTTAGGTTGAAACTCTTTAATAGAAGCCACGTCCACGTTTCCATCCATAAAATTCTTTTCTGCTTTTGGATCTCCGTTTTCGTAATATTCTTTAATGATTCCCGTTTCTTTTCCATTGGAAAAATTCCCTTCAATGGCCAGTTGGCCGTTATCGTAGTAATATTTCTGTGGGCCTTCGCGTTTACCCGTTTGGCTGAATACAAACTCGTGTTGAACCTGACCATTGTCGTAATACAATTTGTAATTACCTACCCAACGGTTATTTTTCCAGTTACCTTCTTCACTGATCTTACCGTTTTCATGAAACATTTGAGCATAACCATCAGGACGTCCGTTCACAAAGGTTAATTTATTCTTCATGTTGCTGTTGCAATAGTACTCGAACCAGATATCCGTTTTTTTGTTGTCTCTGTACTTTCCTTCTTCCGCTTTTTGATCGGGTTTGTAACAGGTTCCTGGTTTATGTTTTCCCATTACAATCCATTTTGCCTGCTTTTTTCCTTCCGCATCAATTTTGTTAATGGTATCCTTGCCATATAATTCCCAGGTCTGCGATTTCATTGATACCGCAGAGCAAACGAGGATTAAAATGGTTATAATTTTCTTCATGATGAACTATCAAATATAATTGTTTTTAATCTTCCCTGTTTACATTTTAGATTAAAATTTAAAATTTTTCGATAAATGTTAATATTTTTCCTCCACCGACCCTTTAATGGCTGTGTTTTCAGGGTTTTCCCAGTATTATTTCTTCAGAAAGGGAATTTTGCAGACCTTGGCTTTAATCGCTTTATCGCGAATCAGAACAAAAATCTCTGTATCTGCCTTTGCATATTCCGTTTTTACATAACCCATGCCAATTGCTTTATTGAGACTTGGTGATTGGGTTCCGGAAGTTACTTTTCCAATAATATTTCCTGCGGCATCAGCAATTTGATAATCATGACGAGGAATGCCACGGTCTATCATTTCAAATCCTACCAGCTTTTGGCTCACACCTTTTACTTTTTGATCTTCTATTTTGGCGCGGTTTGTAAAGTCTTTGGTAAATTTGGTAATCCAGCCTAAACCTGCCTCAATTGGAGAAGTGGTGTCGTCAATGTCATTTCCGTAAAGGCAAAAACCCATTTCTAAACGTAACGTATCGCGTGCTCCTAAACCTATCGGACGAATGTCGAACTCCTTACCGGCTTCAAAAACTGCATCCCACATTTTTTCAGCGTCTTTGTTATCAAAATAAATTTCAAAACCTCCGGCACCGGTGTAGCCCGTATTGCTTATTACTACGTTAT
>NZ_JAKLJH010000191.1 GCF_023151265.1 Flavobacterium sp. | reverse complement strand
TACATTTTCTTTAGCTTCGATTGCTTGGTGTAAACCATCTGAGTAACGACGACCATCCATAATACGTCCTGTTTGCTCATCTACAATCATTACTTTATTGTCCATGATAACGTATTCGGTATCTTTTTCAAATAAAGTGTAAGCTTTTAACAACTGTGTTAACGTATGAATACGTTCCGATTTTACTGAGAAATCACGGAATAATTCTTCTTTCTTTTCAGCTGCTTCTTCTGGAGATAAATTTTCTCTTTCAATTTGAGCGATTCCTGTTCCAATATCTGGTAAGATAAAGAATTGTGCATCCGTATCCGTTGATAAAAATTGGATTCCGTTATCTGTTAACTCAACTTGATTATTTTTTTCTTCGATAACAAAGTATAATGCCTCATCAATTTTTGGCATTTCTCTGTTGTTATCTTGCATGTATTGGTTTTCGGTTTTTTGAAGTAATTGTTTTACTCCTTCTTCCGATAAGAATTTGATTAAGGCTTTACTTTTTGGTAACGCTCTGTATGAACGTAATAAGTTGAATCCAGCATCTTTATTGTTTCCTTCTTTGAACAAACGTTTTGCTTCGGTTAAACAATCCGTAGCTAATTTACGTTGTAAGGTTACTAAGTTTTCAACTTTAGGTTTTAACTCATTAAACTCATGACGATCTCCTTGCGGAACTGGTCCAGAAATAATTAATGGAGTTCTTGCATCATCAATTAAAACAGAATCGACCTCATCGACAATTGCATAATTGTGTTTGCGTTGTACCAAATCTTCTGGAGCATGCGCCATATTATCTCTCAAATAATCGAAACCAAATTCGTTATTTGTTCCATAAGTAATATCAGCATTGTAAGCTTTCCTTCTTTCTGGAGAATTCGGTTGGTGATTATCGATACAATCAACCGTCATTCCGTGGAACTCAAACAATGGTGCTTTCCACGTACTATCACGTTTAGCTAAGTAGTCATTCACTGTTACTAAATGCACTCCGTTTCCAGTTAAAGCATTTAAGTATAATGGTAATGTTGCTACTAATGTTTTTCCTTCACCTGTTTGCATTTCGGCAATTTTACCTTGATGCAATACAACTCCACCAATCAACTGAACGTCGTAGTGAATCATATCCCATGTGATTGCTTTTCCTGCAGCATTCCAAGAGTTTGCCCAAGTAGCATTGTCTCCTTCAATCGCGATATACGATTTAGTTGCTGATAACTCTCTATCTTTTGGAGTTGCAGTAACTGTAATCGAAGTGTTTTCTTTAAAACGACGTGCTGTTTCTTTTACAACTGCAAACGCTTCTGGAAGAATTTCGTTTAATACTTTCTCAGAAATTTCATAAGCTTCTTTCTCGATTTTATCGATTTCAGCATAAATATCTTCACGAGCATCGATATCTTGAGTTTGCTCTGCGTCTTGTTTTAAAGAAGCAATTTTAGCATCTTTATCAGCGCGAGCGTTTTGAATTTTAGCTTTAAATTCGGCAGTTTTAGCACGCAATTCATCGTGAGATAATGCTTGTAAAGCACTCTCAAAAGATTTTACTTTGTTAATAAGTGGTTGAATCGCTTTTACATCTTTCTCCGATTTGTCTCCCACAAAAGCTTTCAATATGGAATTTATGATACTCATAATTTTTTATTTTCTAAATAGGTTTGCAAATATAACCACAAAAAAAGTCTCAGTAAAGAGACTTGTTTCTGTTGTGTTTATTTATTTTTTAATATTCATCCTCATTCCAAAGATAATCTTCGTCAGTAGGATAATCAGGCCAAATCTCTTCCATTGATTCATAGATTTCTCCTTCGTCTTCTATAGACTGTAAGTTTTCCACTACTTCTAATGGAGCTCCAGTTCTAATAGCATAGTCGATAAGTTCATCTTTGGTTGCTGGCCAAGGCGCATCACTTAAGTATGACGCTAATTCTAATGTCCAATACATCTTTTATCGATTTAAGTTTATGCAAAAATAAATTTATTACCCAATAAGGCAAGTTTTTTTTTACTTTTTTTATTAAAATTTAAGAACGTTTTTTTTTAAGTACTCAAAACATGACTTTTAATTATTGTTTTCAGGCATACTGAATACTTAAAACTGATTACTGAACACTATTTTCTAGGAATCCATTGCACTTCATCAGCGTTCAAATCATGGGACAACTTTCGTGCCAACACAAAAAGATAGTCAGAAAGTCGGTTTAGGTACTTAATTACACGCTCATCTGTGGGTTCTATGTCATTCAAATGTACTGCTAAACGCTCGGCTCTACGGCATACGCAACGTGCTATATGACAATATGACACAGTTGTGTGTCCACCTGGCAAAACAAAATGTGTCATTGGCGGCAAGGCTTCTTCCATGGTATCGATTTCATTTTCTAAAAACTCGATATCCGATTCCACAATTCCAAGGTTTTGCAAGCGTGGTTGACCGTTTTTCAAAGTTTCTTTTTCGGGTGGCGTTGCTAAAATAGCTCCGACAGTAAATAATCTATCTTGAACCTCAATTAAGACCTTTTTGTACAAATCGCTCATTTCTTGGTCGCGAATTAATCCGATGTGGGAATTTAATTCATCAACAGTTCCATAACTTTCGATTCGGATATGATGTTTGGGCACACGCGTTCCACCAAATAATGCTGTGGTTCCAGTGTCGCCTGTTTTTGTATATACTTTCATTATACTTTATAATTTTAACATTAGATAAGACAAGTCATGACTTGTCGCTACATTTTTTTTAATTGTACTCTATATTCTTCAATATTCGCTTTTACTTTTGGATCTAATTCGGGTTCGGTGATGTCGGTTAGTTTTTGCATTTCTTCCCAAATGGTTTTGGCTACAATGTATCTCGCAACGCCTTTATCATCCGCTGGAATAATATACCAAGGCGCAAAATCTGTCGAAGTTTTATTAATTGCTTCTTCGTAATATTTCATGTAATCGTCCCAACGCTCACGTTCTTTTAAATCGCCTGTTGAGAATTTCCAATTGTCTTCAGGATTTTCTAATCGCTTTAGCAAACGTTCTCTCTGTTCATCTTTACTCATGTGAAAATAGAACTTTAAGATTTTAGTCCCATTCTGCAAAATGTGTTTTTCGAAATTCACCATTTGTTCCATTCGGTTTTCCCAAAATTGAGGTGTAATATCTTCTACTTTTTCAATTCCTGGCAAGTTTTCGAACAAAATATATTCGGGATGTACACGAGTTACCAATACATTTTCATAGTGCGTACGATTGAATACTGCGAATTTTCCTTTTTCGGGCAGAGCCAAATAATGTCGCCATAAATAATCGTGTTCTAATTCGGTTGAATTGGGCGTTTTAAAACTATG
>NZ_JAKLJH010000190.1 GCF_023151265.1 Flavobacterium sp. | reverse complement strand
TGAACACATTCACTACAATGCCCAAATGAGTAGCAAATTAATTCGTGAGTTTTGTGTTTTAGATGAGGTTTCGTTGCAATTACTAAAAACTGCGATGGAACGTTTGAATTTATCCGCAAGAGCTTATGATAGAATTTTAAAAGTTTCAAGAACGATTGCCGATTTAGAGAATTCTGATTCTATTCAATCGCATCATATTGCTGAAGCTATTCAGTACAGAAGTTTGGATAGGGAAGGGTGGTTAGGCTAATTTGAAAAGTAATTATTGAATTCTTCTAGAAGCAATTAGAAGAATTCAATAATTTAAAAAATATCTTGTTTGGAATCTATTTGAATCCATTTTTTGTTACTATTGAGTTTAAAAGAACCAATGTGTTCTTTATTCCAATGATTTGGATGAATTAATGAAAGAAAATTAGAACCATCTTTAGCTAAATACAAATGATAGATTTCGCCAATTATGGGTTCAAATGAATATTTGGCATTGTATAAAATTTCATTCCATTCGTATTCTTGCATTAATTTTTCATACTCGGCTTTTAGTTCGTTAAACTTACTTTCAAATTCTTTATTCACGTTTCTAATGCCAATATTTTTCCAATCCACAACATTATCCATTTTAATTGCTGGAGCACCAACACTTGTAGGATATGCTAGAACATTTGCATTATAGCCGTTTTCTTCAGAAAAAACTACATTATCAGGAATTTTGCTTTTCATCTTATCTTTTTGAAATTTTGTTATTAGTAATAGCTCTTTGAAGTTTGCATTTGAATCTATCAATGCCTTCAACTCGTTTGGCTAAATGTTTTGTTTTGCAATTTTCAACCCTATTTCTCCACAATTTATAACTGCTGAATTTGAGTTCTTTTTTCATTAAAGCCTTAACATCTGATTCACTCAAGCCAAATTGAAATTTTATTGCATCAAAAGGAGTTCTGTCTTCCCAAGCCATTTCTATTATTCTATCAATTTCAATATCGGTGAAGTCTTTTTTGGACGAAACATTCATTTTGTTTAAAATTTAATTAAAAAAGATAAACAAAATTACAAAAAAAAATAGTTTAAAAGGGAATAGATTTTAATTATTTATGTTTTTTCCAATATTTTACACCATAGCTACAAAAAATCTCTTGTTGGGATTTGATTTTCTTTGTAGCTACGATGCAAACATTATCATCATCGTCTAATGTGATTTTGGAATTATTTTTGAATGCTGATTTGGAGAAAGCTTCAGCATCATTGGCATACTTGGCAAAGCAATCAACATTCATTGAATCTAATATTGAACCGTCTAGCATGTTAATGAAATAGCGGTCATTTCCTTCAGAAACTCTTTTTTGAGCTTCTTTATTGGATAAAATTTCTCCTTTAAAAAGTGAGATAATTTCATTTGGATAGATGTCAATTGCTGTAAATAAACCTTTTCCAGCATTTGGTATTTGAGAATCTTGAATATATAAATAATCAGATTCTGGTGCTTCAATTTTCAAAATGATTATAGTTCTTCTGCAAACGTATCGCCTAATCGAATATCGCCCGATTTAAAGCCTTTCATAAACCATTTCATTCGTTGTTCAGATGAACCATGAGTAAATGAATCAGGAACAACGTGACCTTGCATTTTACTTTGAATTGCGTCGTCACCTACAGCGTGTGCAGCACTTAAGGCTTCTTCAATATCACCTTCTTCTAAATATTTTTGGTTGTAATGCGCCCATAATCCGCCATAAAAATCGGCTTGTAATTCTAAACAAACGGATAATTTATTGGCTTCGGTTTCGCTTTTTGTTTGTTGTAATTTTCTAACTTTTCCCGAAGTTCCAAGAATTGTTTGCACATGATGTCCTACTTCGTGAGCAATTACATAAGCTATGGCAAAATCACCACCTTTAGCGCCAAAACGGGTTCTTAATTCTTCAAAAAATGCTAAATCCATATACACTTTATGGTCGCCAGGACAATAAAATGGTCCTGATGCTGAACTTGCACCACCACAAGCAGTTTCTACTGAACCTGTGAACAATACCATTTTTGGTTGTTCGTATGTTCCTAGATTATTTTCTTCAAATATTTTGGTCCAAATATCTTCTGTATCAGCAAAAACGGTTGAAACGAATTCGCCCATTTCTTTTTCTTCAGCTGTAAGTTCTCTTTGTTCTACTTGTTCGGTTTGTTGTGCACCTTGACTTTGTTGAATGGTATCAACAAATGGAGCTGCTTCTGGGAAAAACATTTTTACGAGAAAAAATACGATTGCGATGGCTCCACCACCTGCAATAACTTTTCCTCCGCCCGACATTCCTCTTCTGTCTTCTACGTTGTCACTTTGACGTCTACCTCTCCATTTCATATAAAATATTTTTTAAATTATTAAAATCCGAAACGAACTCCTAAATATAAATCGGCTTGTTTTCCACTATCAGCTAAAGCTGTAAAAACACTGTTTGATCCTATGAAAAATCCAGCTAATCTAAAACCAATTCCACTTGTAAATCCTGAAATTTCATTTGCTGCCAATGGTGCATAAGCTTCAAACCATTTTGATGTAAATCTTGGGATTAAAGTGTACGAATTTTGAGTCGTGATGAAGTCACTTTTGCTATCATCACTCACTTTTTGATTGATGCTTCCTGTTACAAACCATTTTTTGGTTAATCTAACATCGGCATAAGCATTAATTACGGTTGGTAATTTCACGGTATAGTCAGCAGTGCTTGATGTTGATTGAAAATAAGCTGCATTTGCAGGATCATTCAAAATTGCTTCAATTTCAGATAAACTTTCTGCATTTTCAAACTGATTTAAATCTAAGCTTTCAAAATCATCAACGTTTAAAATGTAGTTTTTACTTAAGTTGTTATCCGATTTAAAAGTCATCGAACCTATGTTTTTAATTGAAAGACCAGCATTTAATCGGTAACTATTTGCATCATTTTCATCTTTCCAACGGTAATTAACAGCTATATCTGTTGCAAATCCGTTAATTCCTTGAGAGAAAAATTCGTTATAGTTTCCTTGGTCGTTATAATCATTCGCTAAAACTCCAGCGTACGCAATGTTAATGTTTGCTGAAGCGTCAACAAGTGAAATATCTCCAAAATTATTTACAATAGTTCCGTTTAAATTATCTGCAGAAAAGTTGGCATAAGCTCCAGGAAATAATAAACGTAAATTGGCTCCAACATTCAATTTATGTTTAGGTAAATCGATTAAGTTTCTAGCAATTGTTAAATCAATTTCTCCCCAAGTGGTGGCATTTAATCTTTGATTGTCATTTGAAGAAATAGCAGTTTGAGAGAAAAAATCACTTAAATTACCATTCTGAATTGCATCTCCTAATTTTGAATCTACATTAATAGCATTTGCTTTTATGTTTGCTACAGAGGTAATTCCAAAACCCCATTTTTGATATTTAAATGCAAAAGAAGGACCAAGAA
>NZ_JAKLJH010000189.1 GCF_023151265.1 Flavobacterium sp. | reverse complement strand
AAAATGATTCTAATGATTTATACAAATTTACTTTTGATTATTATAAAATTGTTGGATTTCAAGAATATATTGAAAAAGATATGGAAGAATGGTTGTCTATAGAAATATAATCTGTTTTATAATGTTTAAATATTCATATTTATTCAAATATTTTTTAAATTTGCCCTCGAAATGAAAACACAAAAACAACATATTAGTCTAAATTTATATCGCTCAGCGATAGATTTTCCTATGGAAATAAATGGACGTTGTATGTGTTTTTATGAAGAATAATTATTGTTTTTAGTAAAATTACACCAAAATATACGAAACGTCCTTTACAAAAAGGGCGTTTTTTTTGTTTAAAAATGCACTTCGACTTCGCTCAGTGTGACAAAAAAGAAGAATCAGTGTGACAAAAAGAAGAAATAAAATGATAAAAACGAAAAAAAGTACAAAAATGTTTCATGATAAAACGAAATAGTAAAAAATAAGAGTGAATGCGTAACCAAATGAGAGACAGTCATTTGAAAAATTCGAGGTATCTGTTGGAAAACGGACAGGGTTTTTATTGTCTAAAATTTAATATAACTAATTGATAATCAATAAAATAATTTTAAAAAAGATTTGGAAGTTACTTTTTTTTGACATTATCTTTGCCTCAGAAAATTTCAAGTTTCAAGTTTCAGGTTTTAGATTTCAAGTTTCAAGTTTCAAGTTTCAAGTTTCAAGTTTCAAGTTTCAGGTTTCAGGTTTAAAAAAGATATAAAATGAGAACACGATATAACATTCAAAAAATAAATACAATAGGCATGATCGATTGTTTTAATCTTTCACGTAATGTAGCTCCGAAATATGATTTCGGATATATGAATAAACGGGTGCAAACTAATAGGCATTTGGGATAGCAGTATTCCATTGTTACCATATGAAGCACCTTTTACGAGGTGCTTTTTTTATGCCCAAAAATATTGATTCTGTAGCTCAAGGGTAGAGCAGTGAGCTGTTAACTCAAAGGTTGTAAGTTCGAATCTTACCAGAATCGCGACCGATTTCGTAGCTCAGTTGGTTAGAGCAATCGCCTTTTAAGCGATGGGTCTCAGGTTCGAATCCCGACGAAATTACTCGAGTTCTTTAGAAAGGGAACAAGGCTTATTGGTCCCGATAATTATCGAGATTCCCGACTGTCTCTCGGGAGAAACGGGTTCGATTCCCGTATAAGCCGCAAGGAAGTACGTCAAAGTAGGAGAGTTGAGCTTGTCTGTAAAACAAGTGCTTCATGCTGAGTAGGTTCTCCCGATAGCTATCGGGATACTACTTCCACTATTTGAAGTTTAATTAAAAAAATGAAGTTATGAGACCAGACATTTTAAAACGTTTTTTAACGAACACTGATGAAACCGGTAGGTTTATTATGAAATCTAGAATTACTGGAATCATCTATTTTGTAGAACCAATTTATAATGGTAAAACACCTAAGTGGGGAGATGTAGACCCTGCCACAAAACAGATTACTGGAAATTATGGTTCCAAATATACTGGAGCTATAACAAAAAAAGAATCTCTAATTACTGAAGAAAATGGTTTTATAAATATAGGATATTTCAAAGGAAGTCCATTTGGAGCCATTGATGTTAGAGATAAAGAACATCAAATTGCAATGGGGTTGATTTAATTTTTACTACTGCGCAAAATAATTGCGCAGTAGGTTTTGAATCTTTGTTCAGCAATAAAGAAAACGTTCTTTGAATTTGAAAATAAATATTCTCGTCTTCTCGACTTCGCTCGAAATGACAGCGTTGGAGAGTATAGAGAAATAAAATATCAAGCAAGTCTTGTTGGGTGTTTCTGTATGGCACTATTGCAGTATTCGTTTCGCAATTGCGGATGATGTTGTACTGTTCAACTTGGCTTGGAGGTTTTGGTGGTTTTCCAAAAAATCATCTCACTCTATGGGTCACGGGTTCGATTCCCGTACATACTTCGGGTATGTTAGTTCAGTCTGGTTAGAACAATAGATTAATCGTAGGTTCGAATCCTACACACATTTTAGGTATGTGTTTGACAGTGGTTGTTACCAACAGACTCAAAATCTGTTTGACAGAGTAGCATAGCTCTTTAAAAGAATGCACCATAAGAAAATCTTCGGACTTGGTCAGTTTTGACTCGACTCGTTCGTAAAGAAACACTTAGGAAAAGACCTGAAAAAGGCTTCGTATTCCTAACCGTTCTTTTGCTTTTGTATTTGCTTGTTGTTCGCTACGGCTAACTTCAAAATAGAATAGAAACCCATTAGAATGCTTTTGATTACTAACTTTTTTCCGTTTTGAACTTTGGACGAAGGACTGAAGGTTTTCTTTTTAAATGAATGTTTAATGATAACTATAAATAAATTCTGATCGACAGAATTACAATTCAGGCATACCAAGTAGGTTTGGTATTAGAAAACAGAATGTTAATCGATGTATTAACAAAAGGAAAATATTGGATTTTAGGAAATAAAGAAGTTTTAATTTTTGAAATGAATCAACCTTTTCAATCGAGATTTGAATTAAACTCTTTGTTGAAACATGAAAAATTAGCTTCCATGTTAGAAGTTGTAGATGTTATGGATAACGAATTGGTAATTCAAATCCAAAACGGAATTTTCAAAGATGTTTTAACTACTGGAAAATATGCTTTTTGGAAAGGAGTTTATGAATTTCAATTTGTGAAAATTGATTTATCTAAAGTGGAAATTACTGAAGAAATTTCAATGGCTTTATTGGAAAATTTTAAATTAAAACCATACACTAGAAAGTTTCAAGTATTGAACTTTGAAAAAGGTTTGTTGTTTGTGAATGGAACTTTTGTTAAAGAATTGGCATCAGGAAACTACTATTTCTGGAATAACGCCATTCCAATTGAAGTTAAAAACGTAGATATTCGTCAGCAACAAATGGAAATTGCAGGTCAAGAATTATTGACAAAAGACAAAGCAACCTTGCGAATTAACTTTTTTGTTCGTTACCAAGTAATTGATGCAGTTAAAGCTTTGGTAAACAACAAAGAATACGACAAACAGTTGTATGTTTTAATGCAATTGGCTTTACGAGCTTTAGTTGGTAGCTACACTTTAGACGAGTTGTTGAACAAAAAAGACACAATTTCAAAAGAAATTTTGGAAAATATGTTGGAGAAAATCAACGCCTTAGGTTTAAGTGTTGCCGATGCTGGAATTAGAGATGTTATTTTGCCAGGTGATATGAAAGAAATCATGAATCAGGTATTGGTAGCAGAGAAAAAAGCACAAGCCAACAGTATTATGAGACGGGAAGAAACGGCTGCTATGCGTAGCATGTTGAATACCGCTAAATTAATGGAGGAAAACGAAATGTTGTGGAAATTGAAAGAGATGGAATACGTGGAAAAAATTGCTGATCGAATTGGTGAAATCACCATTTCAGGAAGTGGTAACGTAATCAGTCAATTGAA
>NZ_JAKLJH010000188.1 GCF_023151265.1 Flavobacterium sp. | reverse complement strand
GATTATAGTAGGCAATTTTTCTATTTATACCGTCTTTTTCTACATCATAAGCTGACAATTTTGAACTTAAAAGTCCGCTACCACCTTCTTCATCTAATTCAAAAATATTTTTACCTCTTCTAAATTCTTTTAATTCGTTCTCAGCTTCTTTGATTTGACCTTCCATTTCTCTCAAAGTACTGTCTATGAATCCAATTGTATTATTTGCAAACTGATTTTTACTTTCTAATTGAATTTTTCTTAATACATCAACAGTCGTATTTAAGTATTCTACTAGTCTGTATTTATTAGAACCTTCCATTTGCAATCTAACAACAGAAAGCGCCTTAGCATCAGCACTAACATCTATTCCTTTATATGTTGCAACCGTTGAGTTGAAGTCATCAAAACGCACATAATACTCTTGATTTGTGTATTCGTAAGCTTCAGGTTTAATTATAACTTTTAAATTAAGAAAAGGCAATGCTACTTCTTCATTAATTTTGTAATTCTTTTTAAACACACCGCCAGAAACATTAACTGGCTGAGAAACTAAATCACTATACTGCATTGTTTTTGCAGAAGTTGCTTCTCCAAAATCAACACTTAATTCATATTGAGTTGGAGATAAAAATTTAATTTTGATTAATTGCTTAAAAAGTTGCCCTTTTGTTTTATCTATTTCTACATAAAAAGGAACTTCTCCGTAGACATCCTGAAAAAAATATTCTCCTTTTCTTAGATATTTAATGTAATACTGTAATCTGTCTACAACTATTTCATTGTGAGAACGCGATTTTAAGGTTGTAATAATTGTTTGAACTTTATCAGACGTTCCTCCCCAGTTAAAAACTAAGCTCGTATTTGATGTAAAAAATGGATTGTTTTGGTCTTCAACCACTATAAGTGATTCCATTCCGTAAATTTTTTCTTTACGAATATTTACATTGTAGGCGTAAACAAAAGTAATTATCAAAGACAGTAAAAACCATTTCCAATAACTAATAACTTTCAAAAGAAATCCTTTGAAATCGAATGTATTTTGGGATTCGAAAAAATTAAAATCTTTAGTATCTAGCATTTCAATTACAATGTTTTAGACAACACTAATAATGTTGTAATTAAAGAAATTGCAGTCATAATAGTTGCTACTGACTGTACTCCTGTAACTCCTGTACCCCAAGTTTTTTGTTTCAATGGCTTAACAATGATGTAATCATTTGGCTGAATGTAAAAATATGGAGAATTCATAGCACTTTCCTTTGTTAAATCGATACTATAAGTTTCAAAACCATGAGCAAATTTTCTAATAATTTGCACTTCTTTTCGGTTTCCTGTTATAGGAATATCTCCAGAATTAGCAATAGCTTCCATAATTGTAGCTCTGTCTTGGTACAAAACATTAGTACCTGGCGAACCTATTTCTCCATTTATTGTATAACGTAATCCCGCAAGTTTAACGGTAACAAAAATATTTGCTTCTTTTCTAAAGTACTCTTCTAATAATTGTTTTTCAATTTTTTGACGAACTTCATCTGTTGTATATCCTAAAACATTAACCTCGCCTAAAATAGGAACACGGATATTTCCATGATCATCAACAGTATATCCATTAAAGAATAAAGTTTGAGGAGATGCTTGTGTTTGTCCATTCGTTTGTGAAACAGAAAACATTTCCACTAATTTTTGATCTAAAGCTTTTATATTAATACTTAAGATATCATTTGTTTGAACTCTATATGGCTTAGAAACCTCCTGAGCCACTCTTATAGAATCTGACTTTGATGTTGTATTAGGCTGCAAATAAGTTAATTCTTTTGTAGAAATACAAGAAGTAAAAAAGACTGCAATTATGGATAAAAAAAATATTTTTTTCATGTAAAATCTATACTTATTTTGAGTGCTGCTGATGGTTCAAAAAAACAAAAATGTAAAGCACACTAAATTAGGTAACAAATATAGTTTTTACAATTAAAAAAACGAAGTTATTATTGAATTTTGATTAAATTTTTACTAATATGGCTTTATAGAAGTTTCAAACGGAATTCGATTTAATAGACTTCTACCTAAAGTTACTTCATCTGCATATTCTAATTCATCACCAACAGCAATTCCTCTGGCAATAGTTGATGTTTTAATTTCGAATTCTTTAATCTGTTTGTAAATATAAAAATTAGTCGTATCACCTTCCATGGTGGAACTTAAAGCAAATATGATTTCAGAAACATTTCCTGCTTTTACTTTTTCAACAAGTGAAGTGATTTTTAACTGACTTGGCCCAACACCTTCAATCGGAGAAATTTTCCCACCTAAAACATGGTAAACGCCTTTAAACATTCCTGTATTTTCTAATGCCATTACATCGCGAACATCTTCCACCACACAAATAATCGATTTATCTCGAGAAGCATTTGAACAAATTCCACAAATATCCGCATCCGAAATCGTATTACACTCTTTACAGTATTGAATATCATTTCGCATAGCCGTTAGAGCCGAAGACAAAATTTCAGTTTGTTCTGAAGGTTGTTTTAACAAATGCAACACCAATCGCAATGCCGTTCTTTTACCAATTCCTGGTAATTGAGACATTTCGTTAACTGCATTTTCAAGTAATTTTGATGGTAATTCCATTTAGCAAAAATAAAAAAAAGTTGGGAGATGGAAGTTGGAAGTTGGGAGTTTCCTAAAAATAATTATAAATGAATTTTCTTTTAACATATCGTTTCTAACTTCTATCTTTTTCCTACTTTAGCACAACTAAAAACCAATATATGACTTCAGGAACTATTTTAGCCATTATCATTATCTACTTCGGAATTCTGATTTTAATTTCCAATTTTGTTAGCAAAAAAGACAGTAGCAATGACGCTTTTTTTAAGGCAAATAAAAATGCGAAATGGTATTTGGTTGCTTTTGGAATGATTGGAACAGCACTTTCTGGCGTAACATTTATTTCTGTTCCTGGTGAAGTAGGAAATCCTGATTTGCAGTTTAAATATTTCCAATTTGTATTAGGAAATGCGATTGGTTTTATCATCATAGCAACGGTTTTACTTCCGTTATACTACCGAATGAATTTGACTTCTATTTACAGCTATATTGAGCAACGATTAGGTGTGATAAGTTATAAAACTGCCGCGACTATTTTCTTGATTAGTAGAACTATTGGCTCGGCTTTTCGCTTGTATTTAGTGGTGATTGTGTTGCAACGTTTTGTTTTTGATGATTTTAAAGTTCCATTTGCGGTTACGGTTTTAATTTCCTTGGCTTTAATATTTGCTTACACCTATCGCGGTGGATTGAAAACGATTATTATTACCGATACTTTACAAACGTTTTTCCTAGTTTCTTCGGTGTTTTTGTCTATGAAGATTATTTAAAAGGCAATTATGTTATGAAACAAATCTTAGGTGGAATTTTCGTAACCATCGCTATGGTTGGATTAGACCAAGATTTAATGCAAAAGAATTTAAGTTGTGCAAACATTGGAGAAGCACAAAAAAACATGTTTACTTTTACTGGAATTTTTGTAATTATCAATATTTTCTTCTTGAGCGTTGGAGCCTTGCTTTATTTATATGCTGAGAAAAATGGCATTTCGGTTCCAATGGTTGATGGTGTAAAACGTACTGATTTGCTTTTCCCCGAAATTGCATTTAATCATTTGAATATTATTCCAGCAGTAGTTTTCTTGTTAGGATTAACTGCAGCTACCTTTGCCACAACTGATTCTGCTTTAACAGCTTTAACCACATCATTTTGTGTAGATTTCTTAGGAATGGATAAAGCGGAAAACCAAAATAAACCCAACGCTGTTAGAACGCGTCATTTGGTGCATGTTGGATTTTCTTTGTTGATGTTTTTAGTGATTATCATTTTCAACTCATTGAATGATAAATCTGTGGTAACGATGATTTTCAAAGTAGCAAGTTACACTTATGGTCCACTTTTAGGATTATACGCTTTTGGATTGTTTATGAAATCAAAAACCGTTCACGATAAATTAGTTCCAATTATTTGTGTTATTTCTCCATTGATTTGCTTTTTGTTTGCCAAAAATTCGGCAGCACTTTTTGGAGATTACGTAATTGATAACGAATTAATTATCGTAAACGGAATCATTACTTTTATTGGCTTGTTATTAATTAGCAAACCAGCAACTTCTGAAACCAGATTTTAGAGAAAATGGTTGGCTAACTAGCCCCGATTGAAGAGAAAATCATCTTTATCAAAGTCGAAAAACTTTGATAAAGATATTGTAACGAAAAGCGGGAACATGGTTAACAAGAAATGCCAAAACTTTCGCTTCTAATATTGACTTGTTGCTAACAAAACCAACGTGCAAGCTACTTCATACTGAATATTATTTGCCTCCAATATTTTGTAAAAATCCGGATTTTCGGTTCCTGGATTAAAAATAACGCGTCTTGGTTTTAATGAAAGTATATAATCATAATACTCCACTTGTGCTTTTGGATTGAGATATAAAGTCACTGTATCTACAGCATGAAAATCTAATTTCTCGGTTTCGATTGGAATATCAAATGCCATTCCTTTTTTAGCTCCAAGTGCCACTACTTGATGACTTTTGTCTACTAAACTATGAATGGCTTTATACGAATAACGTTCTTTATTTGTGGAAGCTCCTATAACTAATGTTTTCATGTGAATAATATTTTCCATAAATTTAGTAAATTAAAATAATAAGTATAACTTTGAGTTTACATTATTTTAATGCACTTTTAAAAAAGCTCAAATACCTTTGTAAAAAAACATGGAATTATTTATTTACCTATTCGCCGCTCTATTCTCCGTATTAAATCCAATTGGTACGGTTCCTATTTTCGTGGCTTTAACCGAAGGTTATACGAGTGCTGAACGAGCAAAAGTTTCTTTAATTACCAGTATTAATGTTTTAATCATCTTATTGATTTCGTTTTTTATTGGTCAGTATGTACTAAGTTTTTTCGGGATAACTATTACAGCGTTGCGAATTGCGGGTGGAATTATTATTACGAGTTCTGGATTTGGATTATTGAATGGGAATTTCAGTAAAAACAAAGGAATCAATAAAAAGGTACAAAAAGAAGTTCAAAACAGAACACATATTGCACTTACTCCTTTAGCTATGCCAATGTTAGCTGGACCAGGTTCTATTTCATTACTTATTGCTTATTATCAAGAACACAATACAACCTCTGAAATTATAATTTCAACGATTTCAATTACGGTTGTTGCAGCTACGATTTATTTAGTACTTCGCAGTGCTCACTTTTTAGCAAAAATGTTAGGTTCATCTGGAATCGTGGCGATTTCTAGAATTATAGGATTTTTAACTATTGCTATTGGTATTCAGTATATTATTAGTGCTATCTTAACTATTATTAGAGGAATCTAGTAAGTTGAGAGTTAGAAGAAAAAAATCCCAAATTTCGAATGAATCGGAATTTGGGATTTTTTTAAAAGCCACTGAAAGGATAAAATTATTCTCTTGGCAAGAAAATTTCTGCCATCATACAACGCGCACTTCCACCACCACAAGCTTCAATTGTATCTAAACTTGAACTTACGATAGTTACATGTTCTTCTAATTGTGCAATTTGCTTTTTAGTCAAACTTTGATGTGCTGAAGCACTCATAATTAAATATCTTCTATCATCTGTTCCTTTTACCTCTAACATATTTCCGGCAAAATTGTTTACTTGGTCTTCGGTGATTAGAATTACTTCTTTTTCATCGCCTTTCAAGCTATCTAAGACCATTTTGCGTTCTTTCTTGTCATCGATGCAATCTGCACAAATAACGGCAAAAGTTTCGCCCACGCACATAATTACGTTTGTGTGATAAATGTGTTTTCTTTCTCCGTTTACCGTTTGAAACGCTTCAAAAATTACGGGTGTAAATTCGAAATCTTCACAAAATTCGATGAATAGTTCTTCGTCTGCTCTTGGCGATAAAGCACAATACGCTTTTCCGTTAGCTCTATCTAAAACAATACTTCCTGTTCCTTCTAAGAAAATATCATCATCTTCAGCCGAAGTATAATCCATAATCTCATTGATTACAAAACCTTCATCTTCCAAATGATCTAAAACATCTTCTCTTCTTTCTAAACGGCGATTTTCGGCAAACATAGGATATAATACTACGTCACCATTTTCGTGAAATGAAATCCAGTTGTTTGGAAAAATACTGTCTGGTGTATCTGGACTTAATGTATCTTCAACCACAACCACATTTAACCCAATCATTCTTAACTTTTGAACGAAAGTATCAAATTCTTCTTGTGCTTTTGCATTAACCGAAGTTGGTGTTAAATTATCCAATACTTTTTGGTAATAATTATTCACCGCTGTTTGTTCGTTCATACGGAATGCTACCGGACGAATCATCAATATGGAGTTAGTTGTTTGGTTCATGTTTTATTTATTTAGAGACATTGCAATGCAATGTCTGTACATTATTATCCTTAATCTCTTATCAACGGTAAAGTTGAACATCTCAACAAACCTTCTTGTTTTGCAATTTCGGCATACGGAATTTCTTCTACTGTAAATCCGTTTTCGCGTAACCAATTGTTTAATCTTGTGAAGTTTTTTTCGGAAACTACTACATCAGGAGCAATGGAAAACACATTAGAATTCATGTGATACATTTCTTCTCTTTCGATGTGGAATAAATTTTCTTTTCCGAATAAATTCACTAAAAACATATAATCAGCTTCTTCACGGAAACCACTTTTGTAGATAATACCTTTGTTGGTTCCCACAGGCTGAAAACAACAATCTAAATGCAAAGCGTTATCACGAGGTTCAATTTTCGATTTCACTAAGTCGAATGCTTTCACAATTTTATTTGGAAACAACGCTTTA
>NZ_JAKLJH010000187.1 GCF_023151265.1 Flavobacterium sp. | reverse complement strand
TGAGTGGTTGTAATACTAAACGCCTGATAATGGCCTAATAAGTATAAAATGAAAATCGATAATGAAATTGTCAAAAAACCAAAACTAAAACCTCCAACCATTTCTTTCGGTAAATGTTTTATAGATAGTTCGGTAATTTTTCTTTTATCATATAAACGGAATAAATAGTAATAGCTAACTAATAGCACTATACAAGAAATAAAAATAATAATTGGGTCAGCAATACTTTTATCATGAGTAATGTTATAAAAAAATGGTTTTAATACAAAATTTTGAATGATTACAAATAGTGAAAAGCAAACGCTAATTCCTACAATAATTTTAGAAACTGGAAAATATAGTACTCTTTTGACGAATGAATTCATTGTTTTTTTGCTTTATGTATTCAAAGTTTTTACGAATAAAAGTATTTATTACCTTTATGACAAGTACATACAATAAAGTAAGCTACATACCGAAAATATAGTAACGTTGATTATCAACATTTTAAATTTATTAATAAATGAAAAATAAAACTAAAAAGGCACATTGTGCGGTTGATTATGCCTTTCAACGAATAGGCGGAAAATACAAAGGGAGAATTTTATGGGTATTAAGAAATGGTGTTTTGCGATACGGAGAGTTAAACAGAGCTGTGGTGGGTATTACACCAAAAATGCTAACTCAAACGCTAAAAGAATTGGAAGCTGATGAACTCATTACAAGAAAAGTTTATTTAGAGGTTCCACCCAAAGTTGAATATTCACTTACTGATACAGGGAAAGAATTAATTCCGTTTATCAGTCAAATGCGAAGTTGGGGTGAAAAGCAAATGTTGGCGAAATGAAGTTGACAATTTTTGAGGGGTGCAATTGCTTGGTACCAATGTTTCGCAAATAGACGTAAGGCAGTTTTTTGAAACTACCTCAGTCTATACGCACAAATGTTTATTGCGAGGTGCAAAATAAAAATGCGCTAGCAGCCATTTTTATGCACCGAACGATAACCGAGTCCGCCCGCTTACGTTTATTTGCTGTTATGCAGCGTTGCGAGCATGATGCTTGATCGCATCTAGTTCTGTCTTTTTATGATTTTTTTCCTCTTCGATGTCAAAGTCGTCTTGTAGCCCAAGCCAAAACTTTGCACTATTTCCAAAATATTTTGAAAGTCTTAAAGCGGTGTCAGCGGTAATACGACGATTTCCTTTTATTATTTCAGAAATGCGAGTCTGAGGAATACCAATGTCTTTTGAAAGTCTGTAAGCACTAATTTCAAGAGGAATTAAAAACTCTTCTAAAAGTATTTCGCCAGGATGTATATTTTTTATTTTTTTCATATCTTAAAAATTTAATGATAGTCTATTATTTCAACTTGTTCTGCATTTCCATTATTCCATTTAAAAATAACTCTCCATTGATTATTGATACGAATAGAGTAGAAGTCTTTTAAATTTCCTTTTAATTTTTCAAGTCTGTTTGACGGAGGGATCATTAAATCAGTCAAGTCTTGCGAGTTGTTTAACATTCTGAGCTTTCTTCGAGCGATTCCTTGAATTTCTGTCGAAAAACCTTTTACACGTTCTCCCTCCCATATTTTTTTAGTTTCCTTGCCCCCAAATGAAATAATCATACTATCGTCATACGTTACTTACGTCAAAGGTAAGTAGTAAATACTAAATAAACAAGTCTTGTCAGGACATAGATCTTATTTGAATATAGTCTTCTCCGAGCATTGCAGCATAACGTATTGCAAGTAGGTGCTGTTATAGGTTGGCCGTTGCACAAAGTTTTATTCCTTCCTTAACCAGCCAAGTAGTCTGTCTTTGTCGAGTGTCCAGAGGCCGTCAATGTTTTTTAATTTTATTTTGTCCCGTGATTTGCCAAATGGCCCGGGGTTTTGCTGAATAATTTCAATTTCATCATCGGCAACAGAGGAAATTATTGCAACATGTCCGTATTTATTAAATATTGAACCCGAGAAGATAATCAAGTCGTCAGGTTTAGGTTTTGTTTTACTGCCGTTTTTATATTGTATTAAATTACGTTTTGTGTTTAATTCACCGTCAGCAAGGTCTTTGTCGTAAAAGTCTTTGGCGTGTCCGTATGCGTCAGGCATTTTGTGATTTAAATGTTTGTAATAATAACGTTTAACAAATTCAACGCATTGATATTTAATACCGATATTATAATCGTCCGGAGATGTGTTGCGCCCAGAAGAGTTGTCGACCCCGCCATTGTAATAAACTACAACATTATTTAAGCTGTCCAAATGTTGTCCGACCTTGTAATTGAAATTGAGATTGATTTTTTTTGTCACTTTGTAAATAATAAAACCCGTCAGGCATAATATTGAGAAAATTAAAAATAGTTTTTTCATTCAAATGTCTTTGCGAAGGTTTGTCCAACTGCTTACCCATAAAGGTTTGCGGCCTTGCCTAGTGCCTGTCTTCTGTAATGTTAAATGTACGGAAGTCTGCCGAGATGCCAAAATACCACAGAAAACAGGCATTAAGCAAGACCGCTGTTATAAGAGGTACACACCACATACAGTATTTTTAGCGCTGTCTGATAATGGTTGTCGTTATTTATTAGCGAGGTTTATTTGCTTTTATGTTTCATTAGAGATTCAATTTCTTTAATGTTATAATTAGGCTCGCGAACTTGCCGATTTTTTTCAGGTTGATGTCTGTCCGAACTTTTTACAGGAACAAAGTCAATGATGTCTTTAACAAACTCAATTCTATGCAATTCTTTTTTTTCTTTTAATACTACGCATGAATATTTTCCGACAAAAAGATCATGAATGTCTATATTACTTTCTAAATAGTTAGATGAGTTGGGAAGGGCAACAGTTTTCAATACTTTATTATCCGAATCGATTATTTGAACTGTAATATTTGTGATAGAATCCGACTCTGAATTAATTGTCAAAGTTATTTTTTCAAAAAGGGGATTTTCCAATAAATTGATTTTGAGGTCGGGTAGTTTGGTATGAGAAAAAAGGAGTCCAACATTAAATATAAAAAGTGTCAGAATTATTTTTCTCATTGTATTACCTTTTGGTTAGTCAAAGTTAGTAAAAAAAATAAGGCCTGCAAGAGTCCTTATCGAAACGAAACTATTTTGTCGGTAGGAATGTTGCCCTAAAACCAATGTCTTGACGCATTACTTATCGGTTTGCAAATAGGCCTTGTGCGCAATTCGAAATGCTAAAAGCCGAAAAGTCTCCCGTCAAGCTAAAATACCGAAACAAACCGAACCACGCAATTGCCGAAAAAATAATAACACAATTGCGCAACCGAATTCTGTCCGCATAAGGCCTATTTGCTGTTAGTAACAGTTGCTGTCCGTTGAAAATTCTAATTTAATTTGTAAATGTCGTCGTAGGTAACATATGTTTGTCGAGCGATCGTGTAGAGAGGTTTATCATTGTCGTCTTTGATTAAGCCAATACTCGTGTCGTCCGGTTTAGGGAAATGGATTTTATAGGCTCTACCGTCTTCAAGAGCAATTCCATAAGTTTCTATCGAATTCGACATTTCATAGGACTTTTGAGTATACTCAAACCTTTTGATTTGCCCCAAGCTATCTTTAATCGTAAAAGCTTTTGGCTCAAATACAATTTCGAGTTTGTGTCCATTTGCGTCCAGGGCTTTCCAATATCCCCTATAGGTGTCAGATCCACTGCAGGAAAATAAAATACCCACGATGACCGCTAATAGTCCGATGTTTAACTTTTTCATGTTATTTACTTTTATTTTTTTTCGTTCTAGGTGTCCAAAGTAATTGGTACTAACG
>NZ_JAKLJH010000186.1 GCF_023151265.1 Flavobacterium sp. | reverse complement strand
ATGCGTACAAACTCTATCTAAAAACCATCTGTCGTGGGAAATAATTACCGCACAACCTGCAAAGTTCTCTAAACCTTCTTCTAAAGCTCGTAATGTATTCACATCCAAGTCATTCGTTGGCTCATCTAAAAGCAGTACGTTTCCTTCTTCTTTCAATGTCATTGCCAAGTGCAATCTATTTCTTTCTCCTCCAGATAATGTAGAAACTTTTTTGTTTTGTTCACCACCACCAAAGTTAAAACGAGATAAGTAAGCACGAGAATTTACTTGTCTTCCACCCATCATAATTAATTCTTGACCATCGCAGAAGTTTTCCCAAAGGGTTTTGTTTGGATCAATATTAGAGTGTGATTGATCAACATAAGCGATTTTAACCGTATCACCAATTTCAAATGTTCCTGAATCTGCTTGTTGTTCTCCCATAATCATTTTGAATATTGTAGATTTACCAGCACCATTTGGTCCGATAATTCCAACAATTCCTGCTTGAGGCAAAACGAAATTTAAATCGTCGTATAATAATTTATCTCCGAATGCTTTTGAAACATGTTTAGCTTCAATTACATTGGTTCCTAAACGAGGTCCATTAGGAATGTAAATTTCTAATTTCTCGTCTAATTCTTTTTGGTCTTCGTTTAATAATTTATCGTAATTCTGTAAACGTGCTTTTTGTTTGGTTTGACGACCTTTTGCTCCTTGACGCACCCAATCCAGCTCACGTTCTAAATTTTTTCTACGTTTTGACGCTACTTTTTCTTCTTGCGCCATTCTATTTGATTTTTGTTCTAACCAAGAAGAATAATTTCCTTTCCATGGAATACCTTCTCCTCTATCCAATTCTAAAATCCAACCTGCAACGTTATCTAAGAAATATCTATCGTGCGTTACGGCAATTACAGTTCCTGAATATTGTGCCAAATGTTGCTCTAACCAAAGTACCGATTCTGCATCCAAGTGGTTGGTTGGCTCATCTAATAATAATACATCTGGTTGTTGTAAAAGTAAACGACATAAAGCTACACGACGTTTTTCTCCACCTGATAAAACAGAAATTGGTGTTTCTGGATCTGGCGTACGAAGCGCGTCCATTGCAATTTCCAATTTGTTATCAATTTCCCAAGCACCACAAGCATCGATTTTATCTTGTAAAACCGCTTGACGCTCCATTAGTTTGTCCATTTTATCAGCATCTTCATATACTTCAGGCAAACCAAAATCGTCGTTAATTTTATTAAATTCTTCCAATAAAGCAAACGTTTCAGCCGCACCTTCACGAACAATATCAATTACTGTTTTAGTTTCGTCTAAATAAGGCTCTTGTTCCAAATAACCAACGGTATAACCTGGTTGAAAAACCACATCACCTTGGTAATTTTTATCAACTCCAGCAATAATTTTTAATAATGAAGATTTTCCCGAACCATTTAATCCAAGAATACCAATTTTTGCTCCGTAAAAGAAACTTAAATAGATGTTTTTTAGTACTTGTTTATCTGCTCCTGGATAGGTTTTGCTCAATTTTTGCATTGAAAAAATCACTTTCTTATCATCTGACATAATCGTATGTTTGTTTTATTAATTGTTAAAATGTACTATAACTTGTTAAACCCTTCCTTTTAATGCGTTGAAAACCCAAGCAATAGCAAAGAAACCAACTCCAACAGCTGAAAATCCCCAACCTGCTACATCGGCATATCTGTAAATTCCTAAGCCAATCAATAATAATCCCATTAAAATCATAATGAAAGTAGCCCAAGCTAAAATTGTATTTTTATTCATTCCCATAATTCAATATTTTTAACTAAAGTTTTGTAAAATTTAGGACTGCGAAGGTACAAATTTTAAAACTTTTTATGCTTTGTATTAATTGAAAATTTTAATCAACATTTCCTTCAATAAATCGTGTTGTGTAATAGAGGAAGCGCCTACTCCTTTACTTTTTACATCACTATCGCGTAAAGCAGCCACAATAGCACTTACCTTTTTCATAGGATAATTTCGGAATGCTACTTCGTAATCTTTAACAAAATAAGGACTCACTTTTAAAACTTTAGCGGCATTAAACTGTGATTTATCTTTTAATCCGTGATATTGTAGTAATTGAGAAAAGAAACCAAATACTAATCCTGTTGTAACCACTATTGGATTGTCTTTTGGATTTTGAGAGAAATGATCGATTATTTTATATGCTTTCAGTTGGTCTTTTTCACCAATGGCTTTTCGCAATTCAAAATTGTTATAATCTTTACTAAAGCCGATATTTTCTTCAATATCTTTTGGCGTAAACGTGTGTCCTTTTGGAAGTATAATTTTTAATTTTTCTAATTCGTTATTGATTTTAGATAAATCAGTTCCTAAAAATTCTACTAAAATAGCAGCTGCTTTAGGTTCAATGCTATACCCTTGACCTGATAAAACGCGCTTAATCCAATCACCAACCTGATTTTCATACATTTTTTTACTTTCGTAAACTACTCCAACTTTATCTAAAAGTTTGGTGATTTTTTTACGTTTATCTAAAGTCTTGTATTTATAAGCAAAAACTAAAACTGTTGTTGGTTGTGGGTTTTCGGCATAAGCTTCTAATTTATCAATAGTTCTTGATAACTCTTGCGCTTCTCTAACTACAACCACTTGGCGATCAGCCATCATTGGATAGCGTTTTGCATTTCCAACCACATCTTCCATAGAAACATCACGACCGTATAAAATCGTTTGATTGAAATCGCGTTCGTGTTCTTGCAAGATATTTTGCTCAATAAATTCAGTTAATTTATCAATATAATAAGGCTCATCGCCCATAAAAAAGTAAATGGGTTTGATGTTTCCGGCTTTTATATCTTTTGTAATTTGAATTACTTCATCCATTGTTTTAAGTATTCAGTGTTCAGTAGCAGTTGGCAGTTTGTTTAAAATAACTATTTTTGCTTCATGCAAAAGTTGAACTTTCCAGTTTATTCCTTTCGGTTCAAAAATAGTGAAAATAAAGTGTCTATTTTTGATGAAATTAGAAAAAAATTTATTCTTCTTACTCCAGAAGAATGGGTGCGTCAACACGTAGTTCAGTTTTTGTTACAAGATAAAAAGTATCCAAAATCGTATATCAATGTTGAAAAATTAATTAAAATTAACAATTTAAGCAAACGATATGATGGAGTTGTTTTTCAACCAAATGGAGAAATATTTTTACTAATTGAATGCAAAGCGCCTGAAGTTCCAATCTCGCAACAAACCTTTGACCAAATTGCGCGTTATAATTTAGTTTTGAAAGCTAAATATTTAATGGTTACCAATGGACTAAATCATTATTTTTGCCAAATGGATTTTGAAAACGAAAAATATGTTTTCTTGAAAGAACTTCCTGAATATTCAAATCAATGAAAAAAATAGCAGTAGTCATATTAAATTGGAACGGAGCCAAATTATTAGAACAGTTTTTGCCTTCGGTAGTTGCTTTTTCAGATGAAGCTACGATTTATGTTGCTGATAATGCTTCAACCGATACTTCTATTGAAGTCATTCAAAACCAATTTACTTCGGTTAAAATTATTCAAAATACAGGTAATTTTGGCTTTGCAAAAGGTTATAATGAAGCGTTGAAGTTTGTTGAAGAAGAATATTATGCTTTAGTCAATTCGGATATTGAAGTTACTGAAAATTGGTTGGCTCCTATTTTAGAAATTTTTGAAAATCAACCTGAAACTGCCATCATACAACCAAAATTATTAGACTTCAAAAAGAAAACGCATTTTGAATATGCTGGTGGCGCTGGTGGTTTTATTGATAAATTTGGTTATCCTTT
>NZ_JAKLJH010000185.1 GCF_023151265.1 Flavobacterium sp. | reverse complement strand
TTCTTAAATTGGCAATTTTAATCGCTAATTCTTTGTTGTCTTTATCGTTATTGTTGTTCGCTCGCATTTGGTAAGCATTCCAAATTTCCTTACGCAATTTTCTGTTTGAACTGTATTGTAAAAATGGCATTACGCTTGAATTCGATAAAGTAAAAACCCATTTTCCAGCTTTTCCTTTCGCTTTAGCATCAGAGGCAGAGGTTTCAATTAACCCGTCTGGTAAACCAGCTAAGTCGTTTTTATTTGAAATTACTAATTCGTATGAATTGGTTTCAGCCAAAATATTTTGTCCATATTTTAATGTAGAAACTGCCATTTCAGAATTGATTTCTCTTAATCTTTTTTTATTTTCTTCTGATAAATTAGCACCGCTTCTAACAAAGTTTTTATAAAGATTCTCCAAAATCTTAGCTTGTTCTTTATTTAATTTGAGATTCTTTTGGTTGTCCCAAACGTTTTTTACTTTTTGGAATAAAGCATCATTCAGATAAATATTGTCGTTATGTGCTGATAATTTTGGAGCTAATTCTTTAGCAATAGCTTGAATTTCTTCGTTGGTGTTTGCACTATTAAGATTAGAAAAAACTGTATTTACTCTAGAAAGTAATTTTCCTGAATTTTCCATTGCTAAAACCGTATTCTCAAAAGTAGGTTTTTGTTTGTTCGAAACGATAGCGTTAATTTCGGCTTCTTGTTTTTTAATTCCTTCTAAAATAGCAGGTTTAAAATGTTCATTTTTAATTAAATCGAACGGAGGAACTTGATAAGGCGTGGTATACGTTTCAAAAAACGGATTCATAGTAGTTTTGTTTTTGTCTTGTGAATTAACCGTTACAGCACTTGTTAAGGCTGAAAATAAAAGTAATGTTTTGATTTTCATTTTGGTGAAATTTAAAACGTAAAAATAAGAGATTTCTATTGCTAAGTCTAAAACTTAACGATATTTTATGAAATCTAAAAGTTGCATTCCAAAATCTGAATTTTAAAGTTATCTTTGCACCTTCAAAAATTTAAGGAATACCTTTTAACCTTTTAAACCTTAAACTTTTAAACTTACATTATGATTACAGTAAACGACATTGCCGTAGAATTTGGCGGAACCACTCTTTTTAGCGAAGTAACTTTTGCCATTAATGAAACCGATAAAATTGCCCTTATGGGGAAAAATGGAGCAGGAAAATCTACGCTTTTAAAAATTGTTGCCGGAGTAAATAAACCAACTCGTGGTGTTATTTCGGCGCCAAGCGATGCAGTTATTGCTTATTTACCGCAGCATTTGCTAACGGAAGATAATTGCACTGTAATGGAAGAAACATCAAAAGCGTTTGCTTCGGTGTTGAATATGAAAAAAGAAATCGACGAAATCAATGAACAATTAACTGTTCGTACTGATTATGAAAGTGATGAGTATATGAAATTGATTGAAAAAGTTTCGGAATTATCTGAAAAATATTATTCAATAGAAGAAGTAAATTACGAAGCCGAAGTTGAAAAAATATTAAAAGGTTTAGGATTTGAAAGAGAAGATTTCAATCGTCCAACCAAAGAATTTTCTGGTGGTTGGAGAATGCGAATTGAATTGGCAAAAATCCTATTAACAAAACCCGATTTAATTCTTTTAGATGAGCCAACCAATCACTTAGATATGGACAGTATTGAATGGTTGGAAGAATTTTTAATTACACAAGCCAAAGCAGTGATGGTAATTTCGCACGATAGAGCATTTGTAGACAATATTACAAATCGTACTATTGAAGTAACAATGGGAAGAATTTACGATTACAAAGCTAAATATTCTCATTATTTAGAATTACGAAAAGATAGACGCGTTCACCAACAAAAAGCGTATGAAGAACAACAAAAATTCATTGCCGACAATCAAGCTTTTATTGAACGTTTCAGAGGAACATTTTCTAAAACCGAGCAAGTGCAATCACGTGTTAGAATGTTAGAAAAAATTGTTCCTATTGAGGTTGATGAAATTGATACTTCGGCTTTGAAGTTGAAATTTCCACCATCGGCTCGTTCTGGTCAATATCCTGTAATTGTTAAAGATTTAGAAAAGTCGTACGGTGATAAATTAATTTTTAAAGATGCAAATTTAGTTATCGAGCGTGGACAAAAAGTAGCTTTCGTGGGTAAAAATGGTGAAGGTAAATCAACTATGATTAAAGCCATCATGAAAGAAATTGAAATTAATGGTGGTTCTGTAGAAATTGGTCACAATGCACAAATTGGCTATTTTGCTCAAAATCAAGCCGCACAATTAGACGAAAACGCTACTATTTTTGAAACGATTGATAGAATTGCTGTTGGAGATGTTCGTACACAAATTAAAAATATTTTGGGAGCCTTTATGTTTCAAGGCGATGATATTCAAAAGAAAGTGAAAGTGCTTTCTGGAGGAGAAAAAACACGTTTGGCAATGATTAAATTATTGTTAGAACCCGTGAATCTTTTAATTTTAGATGAGCCTTCGAACCATTTAGATATGAAAACAAAAGACATCATCAAAGATGCTTTGCGTGATTTTGATGGAACTTTAATCTTAGTTTCACACGACCGTGATTTCCTTGACGGATTGGCAGAAAAAGTTTTTGAATTCGGAAATAAACGTGTTAAAGAACATTTCGAAGATATTAAAGGGTTCTTAGCTCATAAGAAAATGGATTCGTTGAAAGAGATTGAAAAATAAGATTTGTGAATAAATAAAAAGAGCTCCTTAATTGGAGCTTTTTTGTTTTAAAACGGATTTGCACTAGTTTATATTTTTATTAATATTCTGACCTATTTCTTGGTCAATTCAATAAAAATTTTAAATTTGTATAGTTGCCTAAGTATTTATTTGATTTTAGCTTAAAATTTAACAAATTCCTTTTGATTAGAAATGTTTAAAAGAGTAGTAATAATTTTTTGGATACTGTTTTCTTTTCAACTTTCCTTTGGGCAAGGAATTGGCTATAAAGATAAGTATGCAAGAGGTTTGTACGATAAAGCATTAAAAGGGCTAAACGATTTAAAATGTAGCGAATCATTATTGTATTCCCAACAACTTTTAGAATACGCTTTAAAGAAAAATAAATATGATATGGCTGCGGCCTCGTATAATATTATTGGGTTAAATTTTGAAGAGTTTGGCGATTTAAAAAAATCTATTCAATATTACAATTCGGGTGTTTCTTATGCAAAATTAGCTAAGAATGATACTATCGAAAACTACCTTTACAACAATATCGGAAATTTATATTATTTTAAATTAAAAGATTCAAAAAAAGGACTTCATTACTACCAAAAATCTTATGGGTTATCTAAAAGGATTGATACTAAAAGAGATATCGCCTTCGCAGAAATTAATTTAGCCGACGTTTATCTTGAATTAAAAGAATATAAAAAAGCAAACTATTATCTAAAATTAGTGAAAAGTAAGATGGTTCCTAACGATTACGAAATGGGAATGTCTTATTACTCATTAATGGGCTATTATTACGAAATGCAAAATGATTTTTTAAATGCAGAGAAAAATTATTTAAAATGTATTTCAGATTTTAAATTTCAAGAGTTTGAATATCACAAATCGCATCAATTGGATATTTACGGAATGGTTTATAATTTCTATAAAAAACAGAATAAAATAAAAGAAGCACTTTATTACTTAGAAAAACACGACCAACTTCAAGACGAACTTTTTAGTAAAGAAAGAAATATCGAAATTAAAATGGCTGGTGGCGATATTGAAGCCCTGGAATACAAATACAAAGTCCAACAAATTGAAAACGAAAAGAAAATTCAGGAGCAAAAAATAAATTCAAGCACTCGTTTTAATAAAGTGGTTTTAATTTTTTTAGGCTTT
>NZ_JAKLJH010000002.1 GCF_023151265.1 Flavobacterium sp. | reverse complement strand
TTTTAAATTATTTAATGGAAATTAAAAATTGATTTAACTTTGTGCCACTAAACCTAAAAAGGGGGTTAGTATATAATGCGTTTAATGTGATTGAGAAAGGCTAGTCTTTTCCAAATCATTAACTTATCAGATGGTTCTATTGATTAATTGTGATTGCTATGAGCAATATTTCCCTTACAAAAATCAATTGATAGATTTTCTTTTTACTTTTTACTTTTTTAATTTTTTTAAAATTTCAATTCATGATTGGAAAAAGTTCAATTTCATTTGAAGCTCCTTCTATCTGAACTTGCTAATGATATGGTACTTAAAACCGTATTATTATGAAAAAATTTATTCTATTTTATCGCGAAAATACCCGATGTTTGAATGGCTCCACGCCTGATTTGAATGGGGTGTTTAAAGTTTGGCGTAAAGCTTCCTCTTTGTTGGGAGCAGAATTTAATAAAAATTGGTTCTATCGATTTACAATTTTACTTTTAGTATTTGGTCAAGTTACTTTATATGGCCAGTCAAATACAAATAATTCACAATGGGGGAAAAACGGTCCTGCTTCAGCTCCTGTTAGTCCAGTTAATTGGGCAAATGGAAATGCGCAAGCAACAAATTCCCATTTTACAGAAGGACAGTCGATACCTACTCGTATTGAGTTAGATGGACTTACTCCGAATGTCCCTGCATCGGTTACATTTAATATTAATATTATTCAAGGAATACAGGTGGAGTTCCAGCGGGTTATTATAATGAAACAGCCCTAAAAATGGCATGTCAACAGAATGCAGATGCTGCTTTCCCAGATAAGAATTCCATTTGGATTTATAATGGAACTGTTTCAAATATTACCTACGTATGGGGAAATGAAGATGGTGCAAGTACACAACAGACTTATTGTACAGTAACATTTACTCCTACATCAACAAAAGCATTATTGGTATTAGGATGTCATATTGCCGCTGAACCTTCTTTTGCTTGTGCTGGTTGGGGGTCTGGAAACGGAGCTTCAACAATTAGTGGCTCTCCATATCACTTTCATATTGATAATATATGTTCGCCACTCAGTAACTGTGTTACCTTAGGAAGTCAAGATCAACAAATGGCATCTAACACAATCATTGTGCCGCCAACATGTTCAGTAACTCCTTCATCTGCCGAAATATGCGCAGGTGCAACAGCTATTTTTACCGCATCGGGAATTAATGGTTCGGGAGGTGCTCCTTATACTTTTGCTTGGACAGGTCCAAATGGATTTAGTGCCTCTACAGCTTCAATAAATGTTGGTGTAGCCGGAGTATATTCTGTCATAGTGAGCGATAGTAATGGTGTTCCAGCCGAGGCTCCTTGTACGGTAAATTTGGTTGTTAATGATAATCCTGTTCCATCTGTAGCAGATGAAGAAGCTTGTGTTGGTTCTACGGCAACTTTCAGTACTACATCAACTCCTGGTTATTCTTATCAATGGTATCTGAATAATGTTTTGATACCTGGAGCAACAAATAATAGTTATACAACTCCGATTTTATCTTTAGCTGATAATGGGGGCATATATAAAGTAATTGTTGTTGATGGTAATCATAATACCGATTGCGATGGAGAAGACTCTGGAATTTTAACCGTAAACGCTCTACCAACTGTTGTGGCTAATGACGCAGAAGTTTGTACAGGATTTACCGTTCAATTAACAGCAAATCCAGCAGGTGGAACATGGAGTGGTGCTAATGTAAGCGCATCCGGATTGTTCGATGCCTCAGGTTTGGTTGCAGGTCCATATAATGTTACGTATACTTATTCAGACGCAAATGAATGTACCAATAGTGATGGTGCAGTTGTCACCGTAAATGCTTTACCAACTATTGTTGCTAATGACGCAGAAGTTTGTACCGGATTCACAGTTCAATTAACAGCAAATCCAGCAGGTGGAACATGGAGTGGTGCTAATGTAAGCGCATCAGGATTGTTTGATGCCTCAGGTTTAGCTGCAGGACCATATAATGTAACGTATACCTATTCAGACGCAAATGAATGTGCCAATAGTGATGGCGCGGTTGTCACCGTAAATGCACTACCAACTGTTGCTGCCAATGATGCAGAAGTTTGTACAGGATTCACAGTTCAATTAACAGCAAACCCAGCAGGTGGAACATGGAGTGGTGCTAATGTAAGCGCATCAGGATTGTTTGATGCTTCAGGTTTAGCTGCAGGCCCATATAATGTTACGTATACTTATTCAGACGCAAATGAATGTACTAATAGCGATGGCGCAGTGGTAACCGTAAACGCGCTACCAACTGTTGTTGCAAATGACGCAGAAGTTTGTACAGGATTTATGGTTCAATTAACAGCAAATCCAGCAGGCGGAACATGGAGTGGTGCTAATGTAAGTGCATCCGGATTGTTTGATGCTTCAGGTTTAGCTGCAGGGCCATACAATGTAACATACACGTATTCAGACGCAAATCAATGTACTAATAGCGATGGCGCAGTGGTAACCGTAAACGCGCTACCAACTGTTGTTGCCAATGATGCAGAAGTTTGTACCGGATTTACAGTTCAATTAACAGCAAATCCAGCAGGCGGAACATGGAGTGGTGCTAATGTAAGCGCATCAGGATTGTTTGATGCCTCAGGTTTAGCTGCAGGACCATATAATGTTACGTATACTTATTCAGACGCAAACGAATGTACCAATAGTGATGGCGCAGTGGTTACCGTAAATGCTCTACCAACTGTTGTTGCTAATGACGCAGAAGTTTGTACAGGATTCACAGTTCAATTAACAGCAAACCCGGCAGGTGGAACATGGAGTGGTGCTAATGTAAGCGCATCCGGATTGTTTGATGCTTCAGGTTTGGCTGCAGGTCCATATAATGTTACCTATACGTATTCAGACGCAAATGAATGTACGAATAGTGATGGTGCAGTTGTCACCGTAAATGCACTACCAACTGTTGTTGCTAATGACGCAGAAGTTTGTACAGGATTTACAGTTCAATTAACAGCAAACCCAGCAGGTGGAACATGGAGTGGTGCTAATGTAAGCGCATCCGGATTGTTTGATGCTTCAGGTTTAGCTGCAGGACCATATAATGTGACGTATACGTATTCAGACGCAAATGAATGTACGAATAGTGATGGCGCAGTTGTGACGGTAAATGATTTTCCTGAAATTGTTTGTCCAAGTCCTGCTTTATTTGATGTTGATTGTGGTGTTTCAGCTAGTGTTGCCCAAGCGGCTACAGATTCGAAATTTAGTACTTGGTTTAATTCGTTTGCAGGATTAAATTCCGACCCTAATATTGAAATCGTGGCGGTACAATATGTGTACAGTCCATCTAGTGCAGATCCTGACGGAGATAGTAATGCTCCTTTAAATCCTATTATTGGAGTCCCAGGTAGTATAGAAACATCCGTAACAGTAACATGGACAATTCGTAATACTGATACTGGATGTGAATCCTCTTGCTCTTCAACTTTTACTATGTCATTTAACTGTAGAATTGGATGTCAAACAACACCAACACCTGTTGCTTGTAATGGAGAATCAAGTGGATCTATTCAAGTTCTAGGTTCAAACGGAATCCCGCCTTACAATTTCTATTTATACAATTCAAGCGATCTCAATAATGTAATTGATAGTGTAATGGGAGTTAATGATGAGCCAGGTGGAGCCCTATTTTCAAATTTACCAGCAGGTACATATACTATATTAATTACAGATGCGGTTCAAACATTAGAAGATGCAACGGTATGTGACGCTACAATAAGTCAGCCAGATGCTTTGTCGCTTTCTTTGCAAATGGAACCAGAAAATTGTATTGATACAGCAACAGGAAGTATTAGCGCTACTTTTTCGGGAGGAGTTTCTCCTTATATGGTAAGTATTGATAATGGTCCAGCTTCTGAGCAATTGTCGCCTTTTACTTTTACAGGTTTAAATACTGGAAATCATACGGTTAAAATTATTGACGCTAATGGTTGTGAGATATCAGAAGATATTGAAGTTGAACTAATTCCTTGTGATGATGCTCATTGTACTTATACTCAGGGTTTCTATGGAAATTATGGAGGTTTAGGTTGTGTGCCTGATTTAGGTAGTGTTAATTCTCAAATAATGATGATTAGAGCTTTAAATCAAGTAGGCGGATCATTTAATTTTGGAAGTGTAAATACAGGTAATTATTTTCTTCTAAAACTTTCTGATGTTAATGGTGTTTCAATACCAAGAGATAATAATATTTACAAGATGCTTCCAGGTGGTGGAAGTCCAAGAAAATTAGTTGGATTTGCTACCTACGATACTCCTGCAACATGGTCTGATGGTGATCCTATATACGCATCTGGTTCGAGAAAAGGTAAGATTAATAACAATTTATTAAGTCAAACAATGGTCTTATTCTTTAATCTTCAAATCAGTAATGCATTGGCTTCGGTTGAATTAGAATCTACTTTTGCAACTGCATCAGATGTAGAATGTGGTGCAAATATGCCTGATATGGAAACCGTTCAAATATTTAATATTCCACAAAATGTTATTGATTATTTGAATTTAAATGGTGGTGCTACAGTAGGTAACTTATTCATTTTAGCGAATAAAGCACTTGGAGGTGAATACATAAACGGTCTTTCTCATTCAAATATTAACGCCGCTGTTGATGCAATTAATAGAGGATATGATGAATGTAGAATTAATGTACCAGTACCTGAAGATATTGAAATTAAAACAGTTTCACTTTCTGATGGTTTAATTGTAACGGCTTATCCAAATCCATTTAAAGAATATTTAATGTTAAATTATAAGTTTAATTACGAATCAAATGTTGATATTCAGATTTTTGATACAAAAGGTTCTTTGTTGTATGAGTATAAAGATACAGACGCTTATTTTGGCAAAGAATTAAAACTAGATATTAATTTTAATCATGCTGGCGGAGAATTGTTTATTTTGAAATTAATGACTTCTAAAGAAGTGATTACTCATAAAATATTTTCTGCAAATCAATAGCTTGATTGTTTGACTTTTTTAAAGTAAGAGCCTCTTTTGCTTGTTATAGAAGACTTAGAGTTCTTTCTAATGCCATTCCTCTAGATCCTTTTATTAACATTAAACACTCAGCTGGTTGATTTGAACTAAAAAAAGCTGCAAAATTTTCAAAACTTTCGAAGAATTTTAAATGTGAGTTTGGTGTTTGGTTAGCATAAAAATCTTTTCCAATAAAATAAGTAGTTATCGTAGTTTCATTAATTAGTAAATCTACAATTTTCTTGTGTTCGATAAGACTTTCTTCTCCTAATTCAAACATATCACCAAGAATTGCAATTTTATTGCTTTTTTCTAATTGAATAAAATTAGTAATAGCTGCCGACATACTACTCGGATTTGCATTATAAGCATCTAGAATTATTTCGTTTCCGTTTTTTTGTATCAATTGGGAACGATTGTTTTCAGGAATATAATTTTCAATTGCCTCTTTAATTAACTCGTCTGTTACTTTGAAATACTTTCCAATAGTTATTGCAGCATTAATATTATTGGCGTTATAAATACCTATAAGATGTGAGTTGATGGTTAGGTTGTTATACAGAATTTCTACCATTGGATTTGCTTTTACATCTGTAATTCTAACATCAGAATTTGGATTATATGTCGAAAAACTAAATCTTTTTATGTTATTAGTTTTTTCAGTTTGAATAGTGTCATCTTCATTTATAAAAGCGATTTTGTCATTATTTCTTAGATAATCATACATTTCGCTTTTGCCTTTAATTACACCTTCAACTCCTCCAAAACCTTCTAAATGAGCTTTTCCAAAATTAGTGATATAACCATAATCTGGTTGTGCAATTTTACATAAGAATTCAATTTCTTTCTGGTGATTGGCGCCCATTTCAACAATACCAATTTCTGTTTCTTTTGTAAATCGTAAAAGAGTAAGAGGAACTCCAATGTGATTGTTTAAGTTTCCAATGGTAGCAAGGGTGTTATATTTTTTTGATAGTACAGCATGAATTAGCTCTTTAGTTGTTGTTTTTCCATTGCTTCCAGTTAAAGCTATAATTGGTAATCCTAAATAGGCTCTATGGTATTTGGCCAACTCTTGTAAGGTAACAAGTGAATCTTCTACTAATAAAGTACGTTCATCAATCTGATAGTTTGGGTTGTCAATAATCACATATTTAGCTCCTTTTTCTAAAGCTTCTTTTGAAAAGGTGTTGGCGTCAAAATTTTCACCTTTAAGCGCAACAAACAAACAATCGTTCTCTATTTTTCGTGTATCGGTTGAAACGCTAGAGCAGTTTAGAAATAAAGAATGTAATGTGGTAATTGTGATCATATTTGTTGTTTTAAATCGAAACGAAGATAAAAAAAAGCCCTTTCAAACGAAAGGGCTTTTTTAAGTATTTTGTATGAAAATTATTTTTTAGGATTTCCTCTAGGAGTCTTTTTGTTTGACTTAGGACCTACTTTAGACATCGCACATCTAAATCCGATGTAATCTGTAGCCATGTCTTGAGGGAAGAATCTTCTAGAAGCTGGGTCTAACCAGTATGCTCTATCTCTCCAAGAACCTCCTTTGTAAACTCTAACGTTGTCATCTACTAAAGTAGTTCTCTTGTCAGATTTATCAAATTTCTTGTCCATTTTGCCTAAACTATCAGCAGTGATAGAATGTTTAGGAGCTTCGTACATTCTGAATTTGTCTTCTCCACCTTCTTGCTCTTCTTCAGAACCTCCAAATTTGTAGAAACGTGTAGATTGTCTATCACCATCTCTGTAATTTCTGTTGTCTGAAGTTGAGAATTGAGTTCTTAAATAAGTTTCGTTTTCATCAACAGGAACTTGAGCAATTTGACCAGGGAAATTTCTAGCCATAATTCTACCATTACTCAATGTGTCGTAAGTGATATTGTCAGAAGTTACTAATTCAACAACTCCGTCTTCACCAATTTTATTTTTAGTATAAACGTTACCTCTAAAATAGTTAAAGTCATTTGCTTCATCATCTACCATTGGTCTGTAAACGTCTTGTACCCACTCAGCTACGTTACCTGCCATGTCGTATAATCCGAAATCATTTGGCGCATAACTTTTTACTTTGTTAGTAATATCAGCTCCGTCATCAGACCATCCAGCAATTCCTCCGTAATCTCCTTTACCTTGTTTAAAGTTAGCTAATTGGTCTCCTCTGTACTGTCTTTTAGCAGAACGAGTATATTGACCACTCCAAGGATATTTCTTTTGTCCTTTATAGATATTGTACTCTCTGTTTCCAACTAAAGCTACTGCAGCATATTCCCACTCAGCTTCTGTTGGTAGTCTATATTCTGGTAAAATTAAACCAGAACTTCTTTGAGCATAAACATTTTTAGCAGTATCTGCAGCAGGTCTTCTTCCACCACCCATTTCTTTTTTCAATACTACTTCTTCATTTCCACCAAACGCTTTTGAAGGTGTATTGATATAAGTTTCAGTACTGAATGAATTTTCAGCAGTTACGTCAGAACCTAATTTGATTTTGTTATCTTTCTTAAGGTAGCCTTCGCGCTCTAAAATGTTTTCATTTACACGGTCAGTTCTCCATTTGCTAAATTCAACTGCTTGAATCCAGTTAACTCCAACTACTGGGTAGTCAGCATAAGCAGGATGTCTTAAGTAGTTGTTAGTCATCGTTTCGTTATATCCTAAACGATTTCTCCATACTAAAGTATCTGGAATTGCTCCGTTATAAATATGTTTGTAATTTTCTTCTGTTGGAGGGAAAACTGTTTTTACCCAAAATAAGTATTCAGAATACATTTTGTTGGTAACTTCTGTTTCGTCCATGAAGAAAGATTGTACGTGTTGTTGGTTTGGAGAGTTATTCCAATCATGCATAACATCGTCTTGTACTTTACCCATAGTAAAAGTACCACCCTCAATAGAAATCATTCCTGGAGGAGTTTCTTGTTGTTTAAACTTGTCATTAAACTGGAAACCACCTTTTTTGTCATTGATTTTCCATCCTGTAGCCGTAGAACCACCTTTAGTGCTTCCTTTTTTGCTACAACCCGTAAAACCTAATGCCAGTGCTAATACTACTAACACTTTTAAAGCCATAATTTTCTTAATTTTCATACTTTAGTAGGTAATAAATTTAGTGTCGCAAGATAATAATTATGAATTAAAATGCAACATGTTTTTAAAATTTTGTAAAAAAAAATTAATGTTATGTTAAAATCCTTTCTCTTACAACGTTTTATCCTAAGTTTTATTGTAAAAAATTAGAATAAAATAAATAATTTTTTTCTCTTTGTAATATATATGTGTTAATCACGTTTTACTGCTAATGAAAAAAACTATTCTATTTTTGCTTTTATTGTCTATTTCGTTTGTTTTTTCTCAGCAAACGGAAAATGTATCTATTAATTGGAATTCTAATTTAGATTACAATACAGGTGATGTTTTAATTAAAGTTCCACAGTTTGATTTAGAATTTTATAATATTGATATTCCGTTACGAAAAATTCAATATAAGCAAGTGGTGCCAGTTTCTGCAAATGCAAATGCCTCAAGTTTAATTGTTACTAATGTGAATTATCAAACTATTAATGAGTCTGAGCTTTATGATTTAAACAAAACATTAATTCCACTTAAGATTGATGCAAAGCTAGAAATTGTTCGTGCACGTGACGTCTACAAAGGTGTTTTGGTTTTGAATCCTATTATAAAGGAAGGAAGTGTTTATAAGAAAGTTATTTCGTTTACTTATTCGTTTCAAGAAGGGCAAGCTAATAGGATCAATAATCAGAATGTAATTCAGAGTACTTCGAATTCGGTTTTAGCAACAGGAAATTGGCATCGTTTTTATGTTGAAAAATCGGGTGTTTACAAAGTTTCTAAGTCTTTTTTGCAAAGTATAGGCTTTAATGTAAATGTAGATCCGCGAAATATAAAGATTTATGGAAACGGTGGTAGAATGTTGCCTCTTGAAAATACATTGCCTTATCCAAATGATTTAGAAGAAAATGCAATTCAATTTGTTGGAGAAGATGATGGTGTTTTTGATAACAGTGATTATATTTTGTTTTATGCTGAAGGGGTTGATACTTGGAATACCGAGAGTTTAACCAGCGTGAATTTATTTGCTGATAAATCCTACTATTATATTACTTCTTTAGGTTCTTCGGGAAAAAGAATAGAACAGGCGCTTCAGCCGATTGCTTCGCCTACTCTAACTTTTACTCAATTTGATGATGTTATTTACTATGAAAAAGATTTATTAAACGCTGGAAAAGTAGGAAGAAGATGGTTTGGAGAACAGTTTAATATTGATGATACTCAAAATTTCGAATTCACTATTCCAAATCTAGACACTTCAGTTCCTGTTCAAATTAAAGTTAATACAGCATCAAAATCATTCGGAAGCTCTTCATTTAATATAAAGGCTAATAATATCGATTTAGGAACATTAAATTTTCCGCAATTAGTTACCGGAAGCGGAGTTGAAGGTTATGAATCTGCTTTGAATACTGTTTTTAATGCAACTTCTTCCTCAATAACGATTGCATTGGCTTACAATAATGGTGGTGTGCCAAGTTCTAATGGTTTTCTAGATTTTATAAGATTAAAGACAAAACGAAATTTGATGGGTTTTTCTAAACAGTTTTTGTTTTTCAATGATCAAGAGCAAACTAATATTGGTGTTGGAGAATATAGAATTTCAAATGCTTCAGGTATAGAACAAGTTTGGGATGTAACAGATTTGTACAACGTTGTTAGTTATCAAAATACAACAGGAGCTAATTTTAGTTTTAAAACAAATTTAGGAACGGCAAGAAAATATGTAGCGGTTGATTTGTCGGATACTTTTACGCCTTTGCGCGATTCAAATGCTGCTGTTCTAAATCAAAATTTGAAGGGAACTATTTTTAAAGATGCTCAAGGGAATTTTCAAGATATTGATTATCTAATTATAACACCTGATTTTTTAATTTCTCAAGCCGAACGTTTGGCAGATTTTCATCGAGTAAATTCTGGACTTGTTGTGAGAGTGGTTTCTTTGGAAAAAATTTATCATGAATTCGCATCCGGGAAGCAAGATATTGCTGCGATAAGAAATTTAATAAAGTATGTGTATTGGAATGCTTCAACTCCTGATAAAAGAGTAAAATACGTGAATCTTTTTGGAGATGCTTCTTATGATTACAAAAATCGATTATTCAACAATACTAATATAGTTCCAGTTTTTCATGGGTTTAATCCATTTGCTTCTGAAACTAATAATATTTCAAACTTCTCTTTGTTTTCTTCTTTTATGTCTGATGATTTTTTTGGTTTGATGGATGACAATGAAGGTACAATGTTAGGAGGTTTTGATGGAATTGACATTGCTGTTGGAAGAATGTTAGTCTCATCTGCTGGTCAGGCTAAAGAAATGGTTGACAAGGTAATAGAATATCATGATGAAAAATCATACGGAAGATGGCGAAATAATTATGTAATTTATTCAGATGATGCGGATAATCTTACCGATGCTACGCTGCAATTTGGGCTTGATAATTTAGCCAATACTTTAACAACTCAAAAACCTTTTGTTAATGTTAAAAAAATCCACACCGATTCGTATTTGCAGCAAGTAGCGGCTGGAGGAGAGCGCTATCCAGAAGCAAAAAATGATTTTTTAGACGCATTAGAATTAGGAGCATTAGTGTTTAATTATTTTGGACATGGTAATGAAGAATCGCTAGCAAGAGAAAGATTGTTTGAAAAAATTGAAGCTCAAAACTTAACGAATCGATACAGATATCCGCTTTTTATAACAATAACTTGCGAATTTACACGTTTTGATGATCCAAACCGTTTCACAGGTGGCGAGTATATGTATTGGAATAAAGCAGGAGGGGCAATTGGTTTGATTGCAACTACTCGTCAAATAGGTGTTACAACAGGTTTTGTAATGAATAATTTATTAAGCGAAGATTTGTATGCTTTTGGGTCAAATGATTATCCTTCAATTGCAGAAGCTTTACGTACAACAAAATTAAGTACTGGTTCAGATAACAGAAGGGTAGTTTTTTTTATTGGTGATCCAGCATTAAAATTAGCTATTCCAAAACCTAGAGTGGTGCTTACTAAAGTAAATGATGTTCCTGTAAGTCAGCCATTACCAGTACTTCAAGCTTTAAGTTTGGCTAAGATTTCTGGTGAAGTGCGTGATGAAAACGATGTTTTGTTGTCAAACTATAACGGAGATTTAGCAGTTCAAATTTTTGATAAAGATATTAACAGAAGTACTTTGGCTAATAATGGAGTCGCTGCTCCAAGTCCGGGAGGTACAAACATTATGGGGAATTTTTTCCCAGCAGGTCAATTAATAAAAATGAATTTTACAACTTTAGGCGAAACCGTTTTTAGAGGAAACGCCTCGGTTGTAAACGGACAATTTGAATTTAGCTTCGTGGTTCCGCAAGATATTAGAATACCAGTTGGAAATGGAAAGATTAGCTTTTACGCAAAACGTAATATGCCAAATCTCGAAAATCAAACAGGATATGATAGAACAATCCAAATAGGAGGTGTTAACGTAAATGCTGTAGCAGATTCAAGTCCGCCAAAAGTAAGGCTTCATATGAATGATGAAGGATTTGTTTCGGGTGGAATTACAAATTGTTCTCCAATATTGTTGGCTTTTTTAGAAGATGAAAATGGAATCAATACAGCAAGTGGAATTGGACATGATATTGTTGCAATTTTAGATGGCGATGAATCTAATCCATACGTTTTAAATGAGTATTATGAAACCGAAAATGATGATTATACTAAAGGATTTGTAAGATTCCCATTTAGAGATTTGACGCCAGGCTTGCATACGATTTTATTTAAAGCTTGGGATGTGTACAATAATTTGGTTACGGCAGAGATTCAATTTAACGCTATTTGTTCAGATGAAGGATTACGCATTGAGAAAGTATTAAATTATCCAAATCCATTTGTAAGTTATACCGAGTTTTGGTTTAATCACAATATGCCATTTGAACCGCTTGATGTACAAGTTCAAATTTTAACTATTTCAGGAAAGTTAGTAAAAACAATTAATCAGCAAGTAACAACAGATGGTTTTTTATGTAGAGATGTAACTTGGGATGGTCGTGATGATTTTGGAGATAGAATAGGTAAAGGAGTTTATGTTTATAAGCTCAAAGTAAGATCAACTTCAACTGGTAAATCTGTTGAAAAATACGAGAAACTTGTAATACTGTAATAAAATACTATATTTGTCAAATTAATTTCTATGAATACAATGAAAAAAATTGCTCTATTATTAGTCTTATTTTCTGTAGGACAATATGTTAAAGCGCAAGAAGATAATAGCCGAGTTATAACAACTGGAGTTCCTTTCTTATTAATTGCTGCAGATGCTCGTTCTGCGGGTATGGGAGATATGGGAGTTGCAACTTCTGCTGATGCTTTTTCGCAACAATTCAATCCTGCTAAATATGCCTTTTCTTTACAAAAACAAGGTTTCTCTATAAGTTATACGCCTTATTTATCTAGTATTGCTAATGATATTTCTTTAGGTCAGTTATCTTATTATAATAGAATTAATGAAAGAAGTGCTTTTGCAGCTTCTTTTCGTTATTTTGGTTTAGGTGATATTGATTTGAGACAAACGCCAGATCCTGATGAAGTGGTTAGAACTGTAAATCCAAACGAATTTGCATTAGATGGTTCATATTCATTAAAATTAAGTGAGCGTTTTTCAATGGCTGTTGGAGGAAGATTTATTCGTTCGGCATTAAGAATTCCAGATGAAAATAATGATGTGTCAGCAGCAACAACATTTGCAGTTGATATTGCAGGATATTACCAATCTGAAGAAATTGCTTATGATGATTTCAACGGAAGATGGAGAGGGGGATTTAATTTTCAAAATTTAGGTCCAAAAATTAGTTATGACAAAGACGATTTGAATGATAATTTCTTACCAGCCAATTTTAGATTAGGTGGAGGTTTTGATTTTATTTTTGATGAGTATAGTAAAGTTGGTGTAACTGCAGAAATCACTAAATTATTAGTGCCAACACCTCCAGCAAAAGTAGCGGCTATTGATGCTGATGGAAGTGGTGATATTGATGATGCAGAGCAAGATTTGGCAGACGATGCTTACAGTCAGGCATTATCAGATTACAGAAAGACTAGTTGGACAAGTGGTCTTTTTAAATCATTTGGAGATGCTCCAGATGGTTTTTCAGAAGAGTTAAAAGAATTTACATGGGCTTTAGGGGCAGAATATTGGTATCAAGATTCGTTTGCTTTAAGACTAGGTTACTTTAATGAGAACGAATTAAAAGGAGCAAGAAAATTCTTTACTTTAGGAGCAGGGTTTAAATATAACATCGTAAAAATTGATGTTTCCTATTTATTCTCAGCATCAAAGGTGAGAAATCCATTAGAAAACACATTGAGATTCTCTCTTACGTTTAATTTTGGAGATAACTACGATGAACTTTAAACAAAAAATAAATTAATAAACAATCCAAATTCTTATTTTAGAATTTGGATTTTTTTTCCTTACATATGAAGCAAATTTCAATAAACACGACCATTTCGGTACTATCAAAAGACGAATTATCTCAAGAAGAAACTAGTTTAATGTTGCAAGCATTTGAAGCGAGAAGTAAAGCTTATGCGCCTTATTCTAAATTCACAGTAGGAGCAGCAATTCTTCTAGATAACGGAGAAGTGATTCAAGGTTCTAATCAGGAAAACGCGGCTTATCCATCAGGATTATGCGCAGAGCGAGTAGCGATTTATTATGCGGGTGCAACTTATCCAAATGCAAAAATTGTAAAAATGTTCATCACGGCATCTCCACAAGACAGAGATTTAGAAGAGCCAATTCCGCCATGTGGAAGCTGTAGACAAGCAATTGCAGAATACGAATTTAAACAAGATTTGCCAATCGCTATTTTCTTTATGGGAGCAAAAGGGGATATTTATAAATCAGATTCTTTGAAAAATATCTTACCCTTAGTTTTCGATAAGAATCATCTATAACGATTTCGTAACTTTTTTTATTGATTTTGTTATAAAAAATACAAAAATCGTAGAATTTAATTTTTTCAATCAGGTTCTATGTAGTATTTTTGCTGTTCGTAAAATTGGGATTGACAAATAATGTCTTTCGCAATTCAATTGTATTAAAAAAACAAACCAAAATGAAACCAATTACAAGAGAAGTTTACCTAAAATGGTATGAAGACATGCTATTTTGGAGAAAGTTTGAAGATAAACTTGCCGCTGTTTATATCCAACAAAAAGTTAGAGGATTTTTGCACCTTTATAATGGTCAAGAAGCTGTTTTAGCTGGAGCTTTACATGCAATGGACTTGTCTAAAGATAAAATGATTACCGCTTACCGTAACCACGTTCAGCCAATTGGAATGGGTGTAGATCCAAGAAAAGTTATGGCAGAATTGTACGGAAAAGTAACAGGTACTTCAAAAGGTATGGGTGGATCGATGCATATTTTCTCTAAAGAACATGGTTTTTATGGAGGACACGGTATCGTTGGAGCGCAAATTCCAGTAGGAGCAGGTATTGCTTTTGCAGACAAATATTTTGAAACTGGTGGAGTTACTTTAACTTATTTTGGTGATGGTGCTGCGCGTCAAGGTTCTTTACATGAAGCTTTCAATATGGCAATGAACTGGAAATTACCAGTAGTATTTATTGTTGAAAACAATGGATATGCTATGGGAACTTCAGTTGAAAGAACGGCTAATCATACCGATATTTGGAAACTTGGTTTAGGATACGAAATGCCTTGTGGACCAGTTGACGGAATGAATCCAGTGAAAGTGGCTGAAGCAATGCACGAAGCAATGGAAAGAGCGCGTCGTGGAGACGGACCAACTTTCTTAGAAATGAAAACATACCGTTACAGAGGACACTCAATGTCTGATGCACAATTATATAGAACGAAAGAAGAAGTGGAAGAATACAAAAAAATCGATCCAATTATTCAAGTTTTAGATGTAATCAAAGAAAATAACTACGCAACAGAAGCTGAAATCGAAGTAATCGATCAAAGAGTAGCTGATTTAGTGGCTGAATGTGAGAAATTCGCTGAAGAATCTCCATTCCCAGAAGCACAACAGTTGTATGATGTAGTGTACGAACAAGAAAATTATCCTTTCATTCCACATAAATTATAAGAACTATGGCACAAATTATAACAATGCCCCGTTTGAGTGATACGATGACCGAAGGAGTTGTAGCAACTTGGTTAAAAAAAGTGGGTGATACAATCAAAACAGGTGATATTTTAGCCGAAATTGAAACAGATAAAGCTACAATGGAATTCGAATCTTTCTATGATGGTGTTTTATTACACATCGGAATTCAAGAAGGTCAATCGGCTCCAGTAGATTCTTTGTTAGCGATTATTGGAACAGCTGGTGAAGATATTGCTGCTTTATTAAGTGGTGGAACAGCGACTGAAACTAAAGAAGAAAAAGTAGTTGAAGAAGCAAAACCAACTTCAGCAGCAGTTGAAATTCCAGCTGGTGTAAAAGTAGTAACGATGCCTCGTTTGTCAGATACAATGACAACAGGAACAGTTGCAACTTGGTTGAAAAAAGTAGGAGATACTGTAAAAGAAGGTGATATTTTAGCTGAAATCGAAACGGATAAAGCTACTATGGAATTCGAATCTTTCAATGCAGGAACGTTATTATATATTGGAGTTCAAGAAGGTGATTCTGCTCCAGTGGATACAATTTTAGCTATTTTAGGTCCAGCAGGAACTGATGTTTCAGGAATTGCAGCTAATTATAAAGTTGGCGCTGTGGCTGAAGTTTCTAAAGAAGAAGAAAAAGTAGTTGCTCAAGCAGAAACTACTCCCAACTCCCAACTCCCAGCTTCTAACTCAGAAGGTAGAGTTTTCGCTTCTCCATTAGCTAAAAAAATTGCTCAAGATAAAGGAATCAACTTGTCTCAAGTTAAAGGTTCTGGTGAAAACGGAAGAATTGTAAAATCGGATGTGGAGAATTTCTCACCATCTGCAGTTGCAACTCCGTCTCAAGCCGTTGCAGAAGCTACAAATGCCGTTGCAGCAGTTAAACCATTTGTTCCAGCAGGAGAAGTATTCCAAGAAGAAATCAAAAATTCGCAAATGCGTAAAACCATTGCGAGAAGATTATCAGAATCTAAATTTACAGCACCGCATTACTATTTAACAATCGAGTTAGATATGGACAATGCAATTGCTTCAAGAAATATGATCAACGGATTGCCAGATACGAAAGTTTCTTTCAACGATATGGTAATCAAAGCGAGTGCGATGGCATTGAAAAAACATCCACAAGTAAATTCACAATGGAGAGAAGATGCAATGGTAATCAATCACCATGTGAATATTGGTGTTGCTGTTGCTGTTGAAGATGGTTTAATGGTTCCAGTGTTGAAATTTACAGACCAAATGAGTTTAACTCAAATTGGTGCAAATGTGAAAGACTTAGCTGGAAAAGCAAAATCTAAGAAAATTCAACCAGCTGAAATGGAAGGAAGCACATTCACGATTTCAAACTTAGGAATGTTCGGAATTCAATCGTTTACATCGATTATCAATCAACCAAATTCAGCTATTTTATCTGTTGGTGCTATTATTGAGAAACCAGTAGTTAAAAATGGTCAAATCGTAGTTGGAAACACAATGACAGTTACTTTAGCTTGCGATCACAGAACAGTGGACGGAGCAACAGGAGCTCAATTCCTACAAACGTTCAAAGCGTTTATGGAAAATCCAGTAACGATGTTAGCATAATAAGTGTTAAATTTATCATACAAAATCCCGATTTACTCGGGATTTTTTTATTTTTACTTAAAACTAAAAACTATGAAAAAAATCGTATTCCTAATTTCTTTCGTTGGATTGTCATTGCATGCACAAACTAATGTTTCATCAAAGAATATTTCAAATGCTAACTATCAAGTTGCAGAAGAAAATGTAATTAAAACTTTGTCTTATTTAACTTCTGATGAACTAGAAGGAAGAGATTCGGGTAGTTATGGAATTGAGAAAGCTTCTGTTTATTTAGAAAATCTTCTAAAAGAGAACGGAATAAAACCTTATTTTAAAACGTATCGCGATACACTTTCAAATTTTGATAAAACTTCATGCAATATCGTAGGTTATATCGAAGGAACAGATAAAAAACTAAAAAATGAATTCGTAATTATTGGTGCACATTACGATCATATTGGGAAAATTGCAGCTGTAAATGGCGATGATATTGGAAACGGAGCAAATGACAATGCTTCCGGAACCACAGCGGTAACCGAAGTAGCAAAATATTTCGCAAAATTTAAAAACAATAAGCGAAGTGTACTTTTTGTATTCTTTTCAGCAGAAGAAAAAGGACTTTTAGGTTCAAAGCATTTGGCAGCCAAATTGAGAGAACAAAATATGGATTTGTATTTCATGTTCAATTTTGAAATGATTGGTGTTCCAATGAAAGACAAAGGAATGGATTTCTATTTAACAGGTTTTGGTAAATCTAATATGGCAACCACAATGAATGAATATGCTGGTGAAAAATTAGTGGGATATTTGCCAATAGAAACCAAATACATGTTATTTAGAGCTTCTGATAATTATCCGTTTTTTACCGAATTTAATGTCCCAGCACAAACGGTGTCAACTTTCGATTTTGAAAATTTCCAATTTTATCACCAACCAGATGATGAGTTTGAAATGATGGATACCAAACACATGACAAAAGTAATTTCGAAAACAATTCCAGTTTTAGAAAAAATGATAAATGCCCCAAAAAAAGAAATCAAATTAAATGAAAAGTAAAAACATCATTATAACGGGAACTTCACGTGGAATAGGTTACGAGTTAGCGTTACAATTTGCCAATGCCGGACATCAAGTGTTAGCTATTTCTCGAAAAACACCAAAAGAGTTAATCGAAAATCCAAGCATTACATGTTTGTCAATTGATATTTCAAATCCAGAAGAATTGCTTCAGGTAGAAAATTTTATTAATAGAACTTGGAAAAAAGTGGATGTTTTAATTCACAATGCTGGAAGTTTATTGCATAAACAATTCACGCAAATTACTTCAGAAGAATTTCAAAACATATATAAAGTCAATGTTTTTGCTGTTGCCGAATTAACAAAAATCTGTATTCCTTTCATGGAAAAAGGAAGTCATGTAGTTACCATAAGTTCTATGGGCGGCATTCAAGGTAGCATGAAATTCGCAGGTTTAGCTGCTTATTCGTCAAGTAAAGGAGCGGTAATTACACTATCAGAATTGTTAGCAGAAGAATATAAAGAACAGGGAGTCGCTTTCAATGTTTTAGCACTTGGAGCTGTAAATACAGAGATGTTACAAGAAGCTTTCCCTGGCTACGAGGCGCCACTTTCAGCAAAAGAAATGGCCGATTATATTTTCAATTTTGCCTTGACTGGAAACAAATATTATAACGGAAAAGTATTGCAAGTTTCATCTTCAACGCCTTAAAATTGAGCGAAGTTTTACAAAAATATTTACCCGAACACGCAGTTCATCATTGTTTTGAGTTAATCAAAGCGAATCATGTACATCTTAAAATCGTTAATGAGCGTCAAACCCGTCATGGCGATTATCGAAAAGATGCGCAAGGCTATCATTTGATTACGGTTAACGCAAGTTTAAATAAATACCGATTTCTAATAACTCTAATTCATGAAATTGCACATTTAGTAGCTTTCGAAAAATATGGTCGTAACATAAAACCGCATGGCGATGAATGGAAACTCACTTTTCAAAGAATGATGGTGCCGTTTATTCGACCTGAAATATTCCCAAATCAATTGTTGCCATTACTTGCCAAGCATTTTAGAAATCCGAAAGCAAGTAGCGATACCGATGCTAAATTAGCCATCGCTTTAAAACAATTCGACCAAAAAGAAACCGATAAAAATTATATCTTTGAAATTCCAATGGGAAGTCATTTTAGAATTCACAACGGAAAAATTTTCAAAAAAATTGCATTGCGAGTTAAGCGATACGAATGTTTAGAAATAAGTTCTGGACGCTTGTATTTGTTTCAACCTAATGCCGAAGTAGAATTGTTGCCGAATTAGAAAAGCAATAAAAAATCTGTCAAAAAAAATGAACAAAAATTATTACGCAATATTAATGGCTGGTGGCGTTGGTTCTCGTTTTTGGCCAGTGAGTACAGCCGAGTTTCCTAAGCAATTTCATGACATGTTAGGAACGGGTGAAACATTGATTCAAAAAACGTTTACTCGTTTGTCGCAAATTATTCCAAAAGAAAATATTTTAATTCTAACGCATGAAGATTATAATAGCATAGTTTTGGAGCAGTTGCCAATGGTAAAACAAGAGCAAATTATTCTTGAACCAGTAATGCGAAATACGGCACCTTGTATTTTGTATGCTTCATTGAAAATTAAAAAACAAAATCCAGAGGCTATAATGGTTGTTGCTCCTTCAGATCATTGGATTGAAGATGAAATGCAGTTTTGTTCTAATTTGCAACATGCTTTTGATTTTTGTGAACGCGATGAAAACTTAATGACTTTAGGGATTTTACCAACATTCGCCAACACAGGTTACGGTTATATTGAATTTGATAAATTAGATTCTCGTCCAATCAAGAAAGTAAAACAATTCAGAGAAAAACCAGATTATGCTACAGCAAGAAAGTTTATTCAAAGCAGAAATTATCTTTGGAATGCTGGAATTTTTGTTTGGAGTGCTAAAACCGTTTTAAAAGCCTATGAAGAGTTTCAACCAGTAATGTATGATCATTTTATGAATGGTTATGAGGCTTTAAATACTGAAAAAGAAGCGTCATTTATCAAAGATAATTATCCGTTAGCTCAAAATATTTCGGTGGATTATGCTATTCTAGAAAAAGCACAAAATGTCTATGTGTTACCAGCAACTTTCGATTGGAACGATCTAGGAACTTGGGGTTCATTATACGATAAATTACCAAAAGACGAACAAGAAAATGCCGTAGTTAATGCTTCTGTTTATTTGGAAAATGCTACTAATAACATTATCAGAACTGAAGGAAAAAAACTCGTTGTTATTGATGGTTTAACCGATTATATTATCGTAGATAAAGATGATGTTTTGTTGATTTATCCAAAAAATAAAGAGCAAGATATTAAGCAAATAGTATCAAAATTAAAGTAACACTATTTTACATCATCTTCTAAATACATTTTTCGAACACGTTTGAATAACTCAGAAGAATATACAAAATCGGTAACGGCTTCGTTATCGGTTTTGAATATTTCTTTGTTAGAACCTTCCCATTCTAATAAACCATTTTTTAAGAACACAATTTTTTCGCCAATTTCCATTACCGAGTTCATATCGTGTGTGTTAATTACTGTGGTAATATTGTATTCTTGCGTAATTTCCTGAATCAAATTATCAATTACAATCGCAGTTTTTGGGTCTAATCCCGAATTTGGTTCATCGCAAAAAAGATATTTTGGATTATTTACAATCGCTCGAGCAATCGCCACACGTTTTTGCATTCCACCCGAAATTTCAGATGGTCGTTTTTGATGCGCATTAACTAAGTGAACTCTATCAATAACAAAATCTACGCGCTCTTTAATCTCCTTAACCGATTTATTGGTAAACATTTTTAGTGGAAATCCAATGTTTTCTTCAACCGTCATGCTATCAAAAAGGGCACTTCCTTGAAAAACCATTCCAATTTCGGTTCTCAATTCACGTCTCTCATCATTAGAAAGTTCGGAATAAATTCTACCATCAAAAGAAATAGTGCCGCTATCAGGCGTATGAATTCCTAATAATGATTTTAAGAAAACGGTCTTTCCAGAACCACTTTGTCCAATAATAAGATTGGTCATTCCTGCTTCAAAACGAGTGGAAACTCCTTTTAAAACGGTTTGTTCACCAAACTTTTTTACGATATTTTTTACTTCAATCATTAGCTTAAAAGAAGTTGCGTTAATATAAAGTTCATTAAAATGATTACTACCGATGTCCAAACGAATGAAACGGTACTCGCTTTTCCTACTTCTAAAGCGCCACCTTTCATGTAATAGCCATGAAACGAAGGGATTGTAGCTAAAATGAAGGCAAAAACAATAGTTTTAATGAAGGCATAAGCAATATGAAACGGAATAAATTCAGTTTGAAGTCCAGTTGTGAATTCGAAACTTGTAGTAAATCCTCCATAAACGGCTGCCATCCAACCTCCAAAAACGCCTAAAAACATACTTAATCCAATTACGAAAGGATATAAAAGTAAAGCAATTATTTTTGGAAAAACTAAGTAATTCAAAGAGTTAACTCCCATAACTTCTAATGCGTCAATTTGTTCTGTAACACGCATGGTTCCTATGCTTGATGTAATGAACGAACCCATTTTACCCGCCATAATAATGGAAATAAAAGTTGGAGCAAATTCTAAAACAACCGATTGACGTGTTGCAAATCCAATCAAATATTTTGGGATTAACGGATTGGTTAAGTTTAATGCCGTTTGAATTGCCACAACACCACCTACGAAAAATGATATAAAAGAAACAATTCCAAGCGAATCGATAATTAAATCATCAATTTCTTTAAGAATTAGTTGTTTCATTGCCGACCATTTAGTAGGCTTGTTGAAAATTTCTTTCAACATGATGAAGTATTTTCCTATTTGAGATAAGTAGCGAATGAGCATCATTTTGATAGTGTTCTGTATTCAGTTTCTAGTAAGCAGTAAAAATACTATATTTTGTTTGATTTTAGACTTAATTTTTAAACTCAATCCCAACTTTATATGTGTTTTGTCTTTTAATCATATAATCATATTTTTTCCACAAAGCAGTTTCACCTTCATGAAGATATCTAAAATAAGGTATAATTTTGTTGTCTTTTGAAACTCCAATTGTGGTTATTCCAGGAGGATAATCAAACCCTAATGCTTGATAGTCTTCTTCAGAAAGATTTTTAATGATAACGAAAATACCATTTGTAGGAAATTCAAATTCTTCTTCTTCTGAAAGTTCTAAAATAGCATAATCATCATCAATTTGACATGAAACTATGAAGTTTTCTTTAAATATTTTTTCATTTGGAACTTCATAAATAGAATCAACTGTATAAAAATTTACTTGAATAGGGCTAAACTTAGCATTTCTTCTTTTATTAGCTTTTTTAGTTTCTAGGTTTTCCAGAACTTTATAATCATTGGTGTAAATCTTTAATCTTTGAATAATATTGCTTTGTTTTTTTTCATTTGGAAAATAAAGTGCAATTTCCATGTTACTACTAATTGAACTACTTTTTCCAAAGTTCTCAGGCAGAATATTTCTTGAAGAAATCTTTGGAAATAATGATTCTGTTTTCTTTTTAGATTTAGAAGATGCAATTATTTCAATATCTTTCAATTCTTCAAGTTTTTCTTCTAGAAATAACGTGTCTTGATTTTTTATATTATCAAATGTTTTTAGTTTATATTTTACATGTCTTATTAAAATTGAAGAATTTAAGTCTACTTCTTTTATTGTAACACTTCCTAAACTATCTGTAATATATTTAGGAGAATTGTTAACAATTAGTAACGCATCTGTAATTGGAGATTTTAAAGTAGAAGCAACTGTGATTTTTTTTTGAGAAAAAACATTGCTGACAAAAAGAAGTGTAAATAAGATAATATTTTTCATTAACTAAGAACTAAAACAACTTCTCTTTCATCTTCTTCCAACGATATTTTCTAACAAATTTAGCTTGTTCAGGTGTAACCAACATGTTTTTGTTCTCTCTTTTTGCTTTCCAAAATCCTTTGATATAATCAATAAATAATAAAGGTTTCCCTTTTCGCATGGCTAATTTTAAAGAAGCTACAGCCGTGATGAATAATCCGTAACCTAACGTATAAAATGCTTCTCCTTGTTTGAATCTTGCGGCTTGATTGTAGCTAGCACCTGTAGGTTTTAGATGTTTTACGTGTAAACTTTCATCCGTTACGACTTTCCAATTGTAGAATTTACAAAGTAATTCGTCAACAGTGTCCCAACCCATTTGCGGTTGTAATCCGCCAATTTGTTTAAAGGTTTCTTTTCGATATGCTTTTAAGGCACCGCGTATATGGTCTTTATCCGTAAGGCTTTCTAAAATCCAATTGCCGTTTTTTTCGATATAACAAAAGCCACCCACCATTCCAATTTTTTCATCGGATTGAAAATGTTTGATTATGGTTTCGAAGTAATTCTTTGGAAAAATCAAATCGGCATCTACTTTTACAATGATGTCGTAATTGTCATCGATATTTTTTTCGCCTTCATGAAATGCTTGAATCACTTTACTTCCAGGCAAATGAATCGCATCTGATTTTTTATTCACTAAAGTGATAAATGGATATTTGGAAACGAATTCAGAAACAATTTCCGGAGTTTTATCGGTAGAATTATCATTCACCACTACAATTTTTGTTGGTAAAACGGTTTGTTCTACTAACGATTGTAAAGTTAAGCTCATAAAAGCTTCTTCATTGTAAGCAGGAATGATAACGTAATATTTCATCTGACTATTTTACTTTTTCAGCATAAACCAAATAATATCTCGGTGTAAACCATCTTAATAAAGGTCTAAATCCGATTTTTTTTACTGGATGAGTGAATTTTACTCTATCCACAATTTTAAAGCCTGCTTTTTCAAGTAGCCAATCCAATTGCCAATCTTCAAATTCATGATAATGTCTGTCCCACATATCGGTCTTGCTTCGATAAGCTGGAGAAAACCATAAACGTAAAGGAATCGAAATTAAAATTTTATCTGCTTTTACGTTTTGTAAAACAGTGTAAGGATTTAGTAAATGTTCGAAAATTTCAAAACCTGTAAACACATCGTAATTTTCAGTTTGAAGCGTCGATTGGTCGTTGTCAATGTCTTCACCTTTTGTGTTGATAACAGTATAACCATTATCTACCATGATTTTTGAAAAAGGATTTGGAACACCTAAGTCAAAAATGGTTTCAGAAGTTTTGATATGTTTTTTTAGAAAATCTAAAGTGATATTGAATCGTTTGCTCGGATATGTTTTTTCGTACATTATAAAGTTTGTTTCAAGTTTCAGGTTTCAAGTTGGAAACAGTTTGTAAAATTAGCAATTTAACCTGAAACTTTAAACTTGAAACAAAAAATTACATTTGATAAACAATCGCGTTAATATTCATTCCAGCACCAACAGATGCAAAAATAATAACATCGCCTTTGTTTAAATTTTGTCCTTCTAATTCACCATTTACAATTAAATCATATAGGGTTGGAACCGTTGCAACACTTGAGTTTCCTAATTTGTGAATACTCATTGGCATAATTCCTTCTGGAGTTTCCATTTTGTACAATTTGTAAAAACGATTGATGATAGCTTCATCCATTTTTTCATTTGCTTGATGAATTAGGATTTTCTTTACATCCGTTATAGCAATTCCGCTTTTTTCTAAGCAAGATGCCATTGCTTTTGGGACATTAGATAAGGCAAATTCATAAATTTTTCTACCATACATTTTGATATAGCGAATATTTGGATCTTCTTCTTTACTAAAAGAGTTTCCAAAATATAAAAACTTAGATTCATCAAAAGAAAAAGTTGCAGATTCGTGAGCTAAAATTCCGCCTTCATCATCAGTAGCTTCAATGATTGTTGCGCCTGCACCATCTGAATAAATCATGCTATCTCGATCGTGTCTGTCTACCACGCGTGACAACGTTTCGGAGCCAATCACTAAACATTTTTTAGCCATTCCAGCTTTAATAAATGCTTGTGCTTGAATAACGGCTTCTATCCAACCAGGACAACCAAAAAGCACGTCGTAAGCGACGCATTTTGGATTTTTAATTTGTAATCCATATTTAACACGAGTGGCTAAACTTGGAACAGTATCCGATTGAATGGTGTTAAATTTTATATCCCCATAGTTATGGGCTAAAATAATGTAATCTAATGTTTCAGGATCAATGCCTGATTTTTCAATAGCTTTTTTAGCTGCGATTATTGCCATGTCAGAATTAACCATATTGTCATCTGCATAGCGTCGTTCTATGATTCCTGTAATTTCAACAAATTTTTCTGCAATAATATCATTTGTCATATTAAAAGCAGTGCCGTCTTCGTTCAAAAAATCGTGTTGAGCAAAATCAGAATTCGTAACTTTTTTAGTTGGAATATAACTTCCTGAACCTGTTATTTTAATATTCATAATACGTATTGTTAATCTAACGAAATTATTAATTATTTTTTAAGATAAATACAAAACAGATGTTTTATTTGGTGTAATTATTGAATCGTCATTTTAAACTAAAAAAAATATGAAAATCAACTTTTTAATGGCTTTTAATTGAATTTTATCTGCATTATCGTTGCCATGCTCAACGCTTGCGTTTTCATTTGCTCGGCATATTTACCTGTAAAATGCTCATCAATTGTCGAATTAAAATGCGTTAACCAAGTATCGAAATGTTCTTTTTTGAAAGCATGTTTATCATGTACGTCTTTATGAATAGAAAACATATTATTAAAATAACCACCTTTTAAGAATAAAGATTGCTCCCAAAAAGTTGCTAAAATATCAAAATGCGCTTCCAAATGTTGGTCAACAGATGTTACTTTGGTAAAGAAAAAATTAATTGAATCATCGGCTAAAAGTTTGTCATAAAACTTGTGCATGATGAGTAAAATATCTTCTCGGGTTTCAATGTCGTTCATCTTTGTAAATGTTTTTAAGTTTCAGGTTTCAAGTTGGTAAAAAAAAGGTTCCAAATTAAAAATTTGAAACCTTTTATATACTTTGTATTTTCAACTTTGTACTTCGTAATTTGAATTACATGTAAGCCTCAATCGGAGCACAAGAACAAACTAAATTTCTATCGCCATACGCTTCATCAACACGACGAACCGTTGGCCAGAATTTATTCTCAGCAATATAATCTAAAGCAAATGCAGCTTGTTCTCTTGTATAAGGGAAAACCCATTCGTTAGCTGTAACCATTGCTAAAGTGTGAGGCGCATTTCTTAAAATATTATTATCATCCTCTTTTGAAGAAGCTTCAATTTCTTTACGAATTGAAATCATCGCATCACAAAAACGATCTAATTCTGCTAAATCTTCTGATTCAGTTGGTTCAATCATTAAGGTACCAGCTACTGGGAAAGAAACCGTTGGCGCGTGGAAACCATAATCCATTAAACGTTTTGCAATATCCGTTACTTTGATTCCTTTTTCTTCGAAAGCTCTACAATCTAAAATCATTTCGTGTGCTGCTCTTCCCATTTCTCCAGAATATAAAACCGGATAATGTTCGTCTAAACGTGCTTTCATGTAATTTGCATTTAAGATAGCATATTTAGTAGCATTGGTTAAACCTTCTGCTCCAAGCATTGTAATATAACCATAAGAAATTAAACAAACTAAAGCCGAACCATAAGGCGCAGACGAAATAGCTGTGATTGCTTGACTTCCTCCTGTTGGAATAACTGGATTTGTTGGTAAGAATGGAACTAATTTCTCATTTACACAAATTGGTCCAACACCAGGTCCACCACCACCGTGAGGAATAGCGAAGGTTTTGTGTAAGTTCAAGTGACAAACATCAGCACCAATTGTAGCTGGATTGGTTAATCCAACTTGTGCATTCATATTCGCGCCATCCATATAAACTAATCCGCCATTTTCGTGGATGATATTTGTAATTTCAATAATAGCACTTTCAAAAACTCCGTGAGTTGATGGATAAGTAACCATTAAACAAGATAAATTGTCTTTATGAAGAATTGCTTTTGCTCTTAAATCTTCTACATCGATATTACCATTATCCATTGTTTTAGTTACGATGATTTCCATTCCTGCCATAGCTGCAGAAGCTGGATTTGTTCCGTGAGCAGAAGCTGGAATCAAACACACATTTCTGTGGTTATCTCCTCTTGATTGGTGATAAGCACGAATAGCCATTAAACCAGCGTATTCCCCTTGAGCACCTGAATTTGGTTGTAACGTTGTTCCTTGGAAACCGGTTACTACATTCAATTGTTGCTCTAATTTTTTCAGCATGATTTGGTAACCTTCCGCTTGTTCAACTGGAGCAAAAGGGTGAATGCTGTTCCAATTTGCCATCGATAACGGCAACATTTCAGCAGCAGCATTTAATTTCATCGTACATGAACCTAATGAAATCATGGAATGATTCAACGATAAATCTTTACGCTCTAATTTTTTGATGTAACGCATCAATTGCGATTCTGAGTGATGGTTGTTGAAAACCTCATGTTGTAAGAAAGTTGATTTTCTCACTAAGTTTTCAGGAACCATTACTTCGTTAGCTAATTGATTAACTGTAATTTTTTCTTTTCCAGTTGCTTCTGCGAAAATTGCAATGATTTGATTAATGTCATTTACAGAAGTCGTTTCGTTGAATGAAATCGAAATCGTTTCAGCATCTGGATAGAAGAAATTTACTTCGTGTTTTTCAGCAATCGTTTTTACTTTATTCGCATCAGCTTTAACTAAAATCGTATCGAAGAATGCACTATTTGTTTGGTAAACTCCTAATTTATTTAAAGCATCAGCAGTTGTAACCGCAGAAGCATGAACTTTGTTAGCAATATATTGTAAACCTTTTGGTCCGTGATATACCGCATACATTCCAGCCATAACCGCCAATAAAACTTGAGCAGTACAAATGTTTGAAGTTGCTTTTTCACGTTTGATGTGTTGCTCGCGAGTTCCCAATGCCATACGTAACGCACGGTTTCCGTTTGCATCGATAGAAACACCGATGATTCTTCCTGGCATCGAACGTTTGTATTCTTCTTTCGTAGCGAAATATCCAGCGTGTGGTCCACCGTAACCCATTGGAATACCAAAACGTTGCGTAGTACCAACCACAACTGCAGCTCCCATTTCTCCTGGAGAAGTTAATTTTGCTAACGATAAAATATCAGCAGCAACTGCTACTTTAATTTCGTTTTCTGCTGCTTTTGCGATAAAACCAGCGTAGTCATATACTTGACCATATTTTCCAGGATATTGTAAAATAGCTCCAAAAAATTCTGTTGAAAAATCAAACGTTTCGTGATTTCCAACAACTAATTCAATGTTTAGTGGAGTAGAACGTGTTTGTAAAACTGATAATGTTTGTGGTAAAATTTCTTCTGAAACGAAGAATTTCTTCACGTTGTTTTTCTTTTGATCGCGAGTTCTTACGTCAAAAAGTAATGCCATTGCTTCTGCAGCAGCAGTTCCTTCGTCAAGTAAAGATGCATTTGCGATTTCCATTCCAGTTAATTCGATAACCGTAGTTTGGAAATTCAAAATTGCTTCTAAACGACCTTGAGCAATTTCTGCTTGATAAGGTGTGTAAGCTGTATACCATCCTGGGTTTTCAAAAATATTTCTTTGAATAACCGCCGGAACGATTGCTGGGTGATATCCTAAACCGATATACGATTTGAATACTTTATTTTTCTTTCCTAATTCTTGAATGTGAGTTAAATACTCATACTCAGTCATAGGAGCGTCTAAATTTAAGTCGTTTTTTAAACGAATATCATCTGGAATAGTTTCGAAAATTAATTGGTCTAAAGATTCTACACCAACCGTTTTAAACATGTGATTTAAGTCACTTTCACGTGGCCCTAAATGTCTCAAAGCGAATGCATCTGTTCTCATTTATTAAAAATGTGTATGTGTGTTATTATGTGTTGTTTTGGACAACAAAAGTAATTATTAATCTTGTAATTTTTTGTTTTTAAAATGTGAAATTTTGTGATTTTATCAACTAATTTCAAGTCTTATTAACAGATTGATTAATTTTGTTGAATGGTGGTTGTAAAGAAAATTCTCGATTTTTATATCAATAGCAGTTTGCACGTTGCATTATCTGCTTTTGCTCTAGTGTTGATGACGCAATATTTCTTTGATGTTAAGGATGATTTTTCGGTAGCTTTATTTGCTTTTTTTGGGAAAGTAGTTGGTTATAATTTCTTTAAGTACGATGCCATAGCAAGGTTAAACAAAACCGAAATCAAAAAAGAACTCAAAGCTATCGTTTTTTTGAGTTTTATTTCGTTGTTGGCTTGTTTTTACTTTTTCTTGCAATTGAGTTGGATTACAAAATTAAGTGCTTTTGCTTTTTTTGGACTAACACTTTTATACACTTTACCTTTTTTCCCAAACAAACAAAACGCCCGAAATTGGAAAGGTGTGAAAATCTATATTGTTGGAATTACTTGGGTAGGCGTAACCGTGATTTTACCTTTGGTAGAAGCTGGAATTTCGTTTTCAATTGATGTGCTTTTGATGGCAGTGCAGCGATTTTTATTAGTGTTCTCAATTGTTTTAGTGTTTGATATTGTAGATGTAAAGCACGATGATATTCATTTACAAACCGTTCCGCAGAAAATAGGGGTGGAGCCGACCAAAAGGCTTGGTTATGTATTATTGTTTTTATTGCTGTTTTTAGAATTTTTCTATACCAATAATCATCACTTTTTAACACTTTTTTTTAAACTTTTGGTTTGTGGAACGATTGCTGTTTTTCTCTTTTTTGCCAATGAAAATCGTTCCCGATATTATGCTTCGTTTTGGTTAGAAAGTGTTCCGATTTTGTGGTGGTTGGTGTTAATCCTGACAGGTTTCAAAAACCTGTCAGGATTGTGAAGTTACCCATTAATAACAATTCGTTGTTCTACTTGTGCTTGACTTGCTTTTCGTTTTCCTCTAAAAAAGAAATATAAGTTTAAGAACAGCATAATCCCCAAATAAATTGAAAATCCGCCGATTTTATAACTCAGTTTTTCTATTAGAATTTGATAAGTATCATCATACATATTCATTTCTAAAATCATTAAAGCGAATCCTAAATTCAATAAATAAAATCCTGTTTCGAATAATTTATTGGTAGCGTTGGCAATTTCTTCACGACCTTTAAAAATGTCTAACATATAAATTTTGCTATTTCTAAAAAGTGTTTTTGAAACATAGTAAGTTAAAAATAAAGCAATCGGAAGATAAATAGCATAACCGATTAAAATTTTTGAAGTTTCCATAATACGAGTGTTTAAATTAATTTTTTGATGTAATTCGTTAATAAAATAATATTGATGTAATGCATCACAGCAATCGCAATAATAATGAAAGCTGATTTTGAGGTAATTACTTCTATCAATTGAGTAATATTTTCAATCTTTTCCCAAGAAATTAGCGTCATGGCACAATACCCAATATTCAGTAAATAATAACCCACTAAAAGCACTTGATTTATTTTATGACACAAGTCTTCATGATTAGGAATTAATTGTGAAACGAAAATGTTTCCGTTCTGATAACAGATTTTCCCAACTTTCACAATGATGATACCTGTAATACTGAAATAGATTAGATAGGCGATGATGTTGAGGTTCATGATAATAGACTTTTAAACGTTTTTTCTAAATCGCCAAATTCAAATTCAAATCCGTTTTCAGTTAATCTTTTTGGGATAACATTTCTACTTTTTAAAACTAATTCAGTTTCAGTTTTGATGATTTTTGCTCCAAATTCCAACAATGTTTTTGGAATAGGTAATCCAAATGGAATTCCAATAGCTTTTTGAAGTTTTTTCATGAACTCTTCATTACGAATTGGTTTTGGAGAAACTACATTTATACTTCCTGAAAGTTCCTTTTCGATTATAAATTCGACAGCTCTTGCGAAATCTTTTTCGTGAACCCAGCTTATGAATTGTTTTCCGTCGCCGTTTTTTCCACCTAATCCAAGTTGGGTTAATTTCTTTAATGGAACAAAAGCGCCTCCGTTTTTGCCTAAAACAATAGATGTTCTGATTGCTGTTTTCAAAGTTTTTGGTGTTTCAACTTCATAAAATGTTTCTTCCCAAGATTTGGCAACATTCATAGAGAAATCATTACCAATTTCACCTGAATATTCATCCATTTCTTTATCTTCTGAATGACGATAAATAGTTGCAGTTGATGAGTTTATAAAATGTTTTGGTGGATTCTCATATTGTAAAATGGCTTCGTTTAAAATTTTGGTGCTATCTATTCTAGAGTCTAAAATTTCAGCTTTATTTTTTTCGGTATATCTACAATCAACGGATTTCCCGGCTAAGTTTATGACAACATCTGCATTTTCTAGTTCCTTTTCCCAACCTGAAAAAGATTTTGCATCCCAATTTATATATTTGATTCGGTTCTTAGTTTCAGATTTTCCTCGAGTAAGTACTATAATCTCCTCAAATTTATTTTTGAAATGTTGGATTAAAACGTTTCCTAAAAATCCTGTTCCGGCTGCTACGATTAGTTTATTTTTCATTTTGATTTACTATTTTATTTAACATGATTGTAAAATATATTGCTATTGTCATCGGTATAATTATAATAGTTGTAATCATTATTATGTAATTGTCCATTACATTTTTCTCTTCTAATAATATGTAAGTGAAAAAAGAAAAATACATTATGACATAAATCCAATAATTTATAACTTGATATTTAAGTTTTTTCTCAAGTTTTTTATAATTGAAAGAAATATATAACGCTATGCATAATTGTGTGAAGCCAAGTAAAATTTGGGCATATAACCCAAATAGGATTGTAAAGTCTAATATTATCGTTATTATTAATAGCGCTTTATTAATTTTATTAATTACTTTCATATTATCTATTATTTTAAACTTTCAGAAATAATTGAAAGTTTAGATTAAATTTTTTTATTGCTATTTCATTATTTTAACAACCAATTTTGCTAACCAATTGTCTTTATATTCTGTGATTTTATCCAAAACGTTATCTGCTTTTAAGACGAATTCGTACAATTTTGTGGTTTGATCTACAAAATGTCTTTCTGCTTCGGTGCCATCAGATTTAATGGTCGAAACTTCTTTTAAAACTTTCAAAGCGGGTTTGATTTCGCGTTTGCTTCTTTCTCTTGAAATTTTTACAGCTAATTCATCTAAATCTTTTTCAGCGGTGAAAAATTCACGTCGTTCGCCTGCTTTGTATTCTTTGTAAACGATACCCCAATCCATCAACGCTCTTAAATTCATAGAAGCATTACCGCGCGAAATTTGCAATTCTTCCATAATGTCTTCCATAGAAACCGGTTCGTGAGAAACCATTAACAACGCATGAATCTGTGCCATGGTTTTGTTAATGCCCCATTGAGAACCTAATGCTCCCCAAGTTTGTACGAATTTATTTTTTGCTTCTTTGAATTCCATGAGACAAATGTACAATAAAGTTTTTAAAGTTTCAAAAAAAAATGAAAGCTTATTTTAAAAAGAAACCGAAGTGATTAGTTTCGGTTTCTAAATATCTAAAATTCTAATTATCTAAATCAATCCAGCCCTTTTCAAAAGTGCCTCTACTTTCGGTTCCTGGCCTCTGAATTTTTTATACAATTCCATTGGTAATTCGGTGCCGCCTTTTGAAAGTACGTTGTCTTTGAATTTGGTTGCGACTTCTTTGTTGAAAATCCCTTTTTCTTGGAAATACGCAAATGCATCGGCATCTAAAACTTCAGCCCATTTGTAGCTGTAATATCCTGAAGAATAACCGCCTTGAAAAATATGCGAAAACGAAGTACTCATGCAATTTTCTGCAACATCTGGATATAGACTTGTGCCTTCCATAGCTTGTTTTTCAAAAGCTTTTACATCGTCAATAGTTTGCGATTTTCCGTGATAGGTCATGTCTAAAATTCCGAAACTCAATTGTCTTAAAGTCGCCATTCCTTCCAAGAAACTCGCACTTTCTTTAATTTTTTCTACATATTGTTGCGGAATAATTTCATCTGTTTCGTAATGTTTCGCAAACAGTGCCAAAGCTTCGGGTTCGTAACACCAGTTTTCCATGACTTGACTTGGTAATTCCACAAAATCCCAGTATACCGAAGTTCCTGATAAACTTGGATAAGTTGTATTGGCTAACATGCCGTGTAACGCGTGCCCAAATTCGTGAAACAATGTCGTGACTTCATTAAAAGTCAATAACGATGGTTTTGTTTCAGTTGGTGGTGTAAAATTACAAACAATAGAAACATGTGGTCGTTCGTTGATTCCGTCCTTTATATATTGTGGTTTGAAAGATGTCATCCAAGCGCCATTTCGTTTTCCTTTTCTTGGAAAGAAATCAGAATAGAAAACTGCAACTAATTTTCCTTCGAAATCTAATACTTCAAAAGTTTGAACTTCTTCGTGGTATTTGTCAATGTCAAAAACTTCTTTGAACGTGATTCCGAATAACTTTTTAGCAATCGTGAAAGCGCCGTTCAATACATTTTCTAATTTGAAATACGGTTTCAATAACTCATCATCCAAACTGAATAATTTTTGTTTTAATTTTTCCGAATAATATGCGCCATCCCATTTTTCTAATTGATCAATTCCGTCTAATTCTTTGGCAAAATCGGTTAATTCAGCAAATTCTTTTTGAGCCGCTGGTTTAGCTTTTTCCAATAAATCATTCAAAAACGATTGTACTTTTTCTGGATTTTGCGCCATTCGTTCTTCCAAAACAAAATGCGAATGCGATTGATAACCCAATAAATTAGCACGTTTATGTCGTAATTCGACAATGCGTTTTACATTTTCTTTATTATCGAATTCATTATCTTGAAACGATTTTTTTCCAGCAGCAATTGCAATTTCTTTACGCAATTCACGATTTTCGACATACGTTACAAAAGGCAAATAACTTGGAAAATCTAATGTAAAAATCCAACCTTCTAAATTTTTCGATTTGGCCAAACTCGCCGCCATTTCTTTTGTGCCATCAGGTAAACCTTTTAAATCAGCTTCGTTGGTAATATGTAATTGATAGTTATTGGTTTCAGCCAAAACATTTTCACCGAAAGTCAGTTTTATTTTGGCTAATTCGGTATCAATTTCGCGTAATTTTAATTTGTCATCTTCATTCAATAAAGCTCCATTTCTAGAAAAACCTTTGAATTTTTTATCTAATAAAGTGACTTGTTCAGTAGTTAATGTCAAAGTATCCTTTTGATCATAAACGGCTTTAACTCGTTTGAACAACTCTTCATTCATAGCAATATCATTACTGAATGCTGTAATTAATGGAGAAACTTCTTGCGCGATTTTTTGCATTTCATCGGAAGTTTCAGCCGAATTTAAATTGAAGAAAATATTGGACAATCTATCCAATTGTTCGCCAGAATAATCCAAAGCTTCAATTGTATTCGAAAAAGTAGGTGTTTCTGAATTATTTACAATGCTATCGATTTCAGTACGAGCGAGTTCGATAGTTTTTCCGAATGCTTCTTTATAATCTGAAAGATTAATCTTACTAAAGGGTGCTGTATTGTACTTTGTTGTAAATTTTTTTAAAAAAAGTGTCATAAAAATTTGTTTTTATCGATAAAGTGTATAATTTTGTCGATGAAATGATGTAGGAACATCCTTTTTGCCCCAAACAGAGAGAGAGTAGAATTTTTTTATAGTTGTCACTTAATTGTGAGTAGAAATCCCGAATTAGCAATAACTCGGGATTTTCTATTTTTATTTCAATCCTTCCGAAGCTTTTAAAACAGCTTGTTTCAATCCTTCTTTGTAAGCGATTATTTTATCTAAAACGCATTTATCAGAACTTCCGATAATTTGTGCGGCTAAGATTCCAGCGTTTTTTGCTCCGTTTAAAGCAACAGTTGCCACAGGAACTCCACCAGGCATTTGTAAAATTGATAAAACCGAATCCCATCCATCAATAGAATTGCTTGATTTCACTGGAACACCAATTACAGGAAGTGGCGACATAGAAGCAACCATTCCAGGTAAGTGCGCTGCGCCACCAGCACCAGCGATAATTACTGAAATTCCTCTTTCATGTGCATTTTTACTAAAATCAAATAATTTTTCAGGTGTACGGTGTGCCGAAACAATGTCTACTTCGGTTTCGATATCAAATCCTTTTAATATGTCGATGGCTTCTTGCATTACTGGCATATCCGAAATGCTTCCCATTATTATTGCTACTTTGCTCATTTATTTTTTTGTTTCAAGTTTAAGGTTTCAAGTTAATTTAGTTTTCAAAACTACCAACTAAGACTTATTACTGTTACTGAACACTGATTACTCTTATAGAATTCTTCACTTCCTCAGCAATTCTTCTTGCTTCTGTCATATCTTCATTTACAATTGTAACGTGTCCCATTTTTCGGAAAGGTCGGGTTTCTCTTTTTCCGTAAATGTGTGGCGTTACGCCGTCGATTGCCATGATTTTTTCTATGTTTTCGTAAACTACTTGTCCAGAATAACCTTCTTCACCAACCAAATTTACCATAATTCCGGCAACTTTGCTATCGGTGTTTCCTAAAGGTAAGTTTAAAATCGCACGTAAATGGTTTTCAAATTGCGAAGTATAACTCGCTTCAATCGAATAATGTCCAGAATTGTGTGGGCGAGGAGCAACTTCGTTTACCAAAATTTCATCGTCTGCTGTTTGAAACATTTCAACCGCCAATAATCCAACGTGATTAAAAGCTTCTGAAACTTTTAAAGCAACTTCTGTAGCTTTTTGTGCTACTTTTTCATCAATTCGAGCGGGACAAATTACATATTCCACTTGATTCGCTTCAGGATGAAATTCCATTTCTACTACTGGATAGGTTTTCACTTCTCCAGAAACAGAACGTGCTACAATTACCGCCAATTCATTTTTAAACGGAACCATTTCTTCTGCAATACATTCTACATCAGGAAGTTTTACCAAATCTAATGAGGAGCGACAAATTTTAACGCCATTGCCATCGTAACCAAACTGAGCGCATTTCCAAACGAATGGAAATTCTAATTCGTCTTTCGCTAAAGCGTTTCTTAAATCGTTTAAGTCAACAAAACGTTGGTGTGGCGAAGTGGGAATATCGTTTGAAACGTAATAATCTTTTTGTTTTCCTTTGTTTTGAATCAAACGCAAGGTTTTTGGCGAAGGATAAATCGGTAATCCTTCTTCTTCCAATTTGTCTAAAGCATCTAGGTTTACATTTTCAATTTCGATAGTTAACAAATTGACCATCTTGCCAAATTGGTAAACGGTGTCAAAATCCATTAAACTGCCTTTGTAAAATCCGTTGCAACTGTATCGTGCGGGAGCTTCTTCGCTTGGTTCTAAAACTAAAGTTTGAATATCGAATTTTCGAGTTTCAGTCAAAAGCATTTTTCCTAATTGACCTCCTCCTAAAATTCCCAATTTAAAATCAGAAGAAAAATAATTCATTTTGTTGTGTTGTTGTTTGCGCAAAGATACTCAGACAATTGATAATTAACAATTGATAATTAACAATTTGTTACTTGTTGAGTTTTTTCAAAAGATTTCGAGTTGCCGCTTGGTAAGCTGCACTGTGATTCGAATAATCTTGAGAAATAATGGTTTTTAATTCATCGTGAACCCAATCGTATTTCTTTCCTAATACAAAAAGTGCTTTCATCGCATACACTTTTGCGGCAACTTTTTCGTCTTGAATCAATCGATCAATTGAGGCTTCGATTAAATTGTGTTCTTGTTCTTGTGTGAGAGAAATGCCGTTTTTTCTGTGATTGCTTTTCGCTAAAAAGAATGCTATTTTAGTTGCTGGTCGCAATGCAGAATCATCTTTTATTTTTGGAAGAATGGTACAGAAATCTTCAATATAAGGAATAAATTGTTTTAATTTCTTTTCACAAACCAAATCCAAACTCCAAAATGCTTTTACATGTAATTCATGATGGATGTCAAAAGCTAATTCAATCATTTCACTAAGATTTTTTTCATCTTTCATGGCAAAATTGCTTACCATTTTTCGACTAGCTACATGACAAGTACTTTCTTCGATTTTCTGATACATTTGGCTTTTCATTCGGTAAATATATCAAATTTGCAAAAAAGTTGAAATACTTTGTAGCTATTCATTTGACTTTCTTAAATTTGTTGTTTATTTCTAAATCTAACAAAAAGTGATACAACTACACGATAAGAAATTTGAAGTTTTTATCTCGGGAGAGGAAATTAACTTCGCCATAGAAAACATGGTCAAACAAATTGAAGACGATTTTTGTGATGATGTTCCTGTTTTTATTGGAGTTTTGAATGGCGCTTTTATGGTCGTGGCTGATTTATTAAAAAAATACAGTCACAATTGCGAAGTTTCGTTTGTAAAAATGGCTTCGTATGAAGGAATGCAAACTACAAATGAAGTAAAAGAACTGATTGGTTTGAACCAAAGTTTAGAAGGTCGTTCTGTAATTATTGTGGAAGATATTGTAGATACTGGAAATACGATTGAAGAGTTAAAAGCAATTATGAAGCAACACAATGTGAAACATTTCAAAATTGCTACTTTATTCTTAAAACCGGAAGCCTATACAAAAGACATCAAATTAGATTATGTGGGCATTCGAATTCCAAATAAATTTATAGTAGGATATGGTTTAGACTACGATGGTTTAGGAAGAAATTTAAAAGACATATATCAATTATCAGAATAACTAACTATTACAACTTAACATAACAAAACAATGATCAATATCGTATTATTTGGTAAGCCAGGAGCAGGGAAAGGAACGCAAGCCGATTTTTTAAAGCATAAATACAATTTAGTACATTTATCTACTGGTGATATTTTTAGATTCAATATTAAAAACGACACGGAATTAGGAAGATTAGCTAAAACTTTTATGGATAAAGGTGATTTGGTTCCAGATGAAGTAACGATTAAAATGTTGCAAAGCGAAGTGGATAAAAATCCACAAGCAGCAGGTTTTTTATTTGATGGTTTTCCAAGAACAATTGCGCAAGCAGAAGCTTTGGATAAGTTCTTAGAAGGTAAAAATCAAGAAATTACTGCAACAGTAGCTTTAGAAGCGAATGATGAAATCTTAGTGCAACGTTTGCTAGAAAGAGGAAAAACTTCAGGAAGACCAGACGATCAAGACGAAGAAAAAATCAGAAATCGTTACCAAGAATACAACGAAAAAACCGCGCCATTAATGGATTATTATAAAGCGCAACACAAATTTTACGCAGTCGATGGTATTGGATCTATTGAAGAAGTAACTGAAAGATTAAGTTTGGTTTTAGATACATTTTAATTGAAAAATAAGGCTTTGATATAAATTTCGGGCTTTCATTTTTTTTTTCGATATTTGCACACAGAAAAGGAGCTATTTCCGTAATTTGGGATTTTAGCTCTTTTTTTATAATTTTAACTATGGAAATTTTAATCATTCTCTTTTTGATTCTTTTAAACGGTGTTTTCTCAATGTCGGAAATCGCATTGATTTCGGCTAGAAAGAATCGACTAGAAACTGCAGCTAAAAAAGGGAATAAAAATGCGAAAGTAGCATTAGATCTAGCCAATTCGCCAAACGAATTTTTATCAACCGTTCAAATCGGAATCACTTTAATTGGGATTTTAACAGGTATTTATTCAGGAGATAAAATCACTACAGATGTTCAAAATTTTGTAGCCACTTTTGAAGCATTAAAACCGTATTCGGAATCTATTGCCGTTGGAATTGTGGTTGTGGTATTAACGTTTTTCTCTTTAGTTTTAGGAGAATTGTTGCCAAAAAGAATCGGATTGAATTATCCTGAAGGAATTGCAAAAGCAGTCGCTGTTCCAATGAAGTTAGTTTCCACGGTAACGATGCCTTTTATATGGATGTTAACTACTTCAACTGAATTTTTATTGAAGTTGCTTCAAATAAAACCAACAGCTGACGGAAAAGTTACGGAAGAAGAAATCAAAGCCATTATTAAAGAAGGAACTGAAGTTGGTGAAGTTCAAGAAATTGAGCAAGATATTGTAGAACGTGTTTTTCATATTGGCGATAGAAAAGTCAATTCGTTAATGACGCACCGAAATTCAATTGTGTATTTGTCTTACGAAGATTCAATTGAAGAAATTAAAGCAAAAGTTTTAGATGAATTGCATTCGGTTTATCCGGTATGTGCGGATAATTTAGACGATGTAGAAGGGATTGTTTTGTTGAAAGATTTGTTTTCTAATTTCGAAAAAGGCAATTTCGATTTAAAAGCAATTACCAGAGAACCGGTTTATTTCATTGAACATACATCAGCATATAAAGCATTAGAAAATTTTAAAATTTCAAAAGTGCATTATGCTTTGGTTACTGATGAACATGGAGTTTTTCAAGGAATAATTACATTGAATGATATTTTAGAAGCGTTAGTAGGAGATGCGGCTGATTTCTATGAAGACGAATTTAAAATTGTAGCAAGAGAAGACGGTTCATGGTTAGTTGATGGACATTATTCGCTGCACGATTTCTTAACTTATTTCGATATGGATGAGTTAATAGGAGATTACGAAGTAACAACAGTAAGTGGATTAATCATAACAGAATTAGGAGTAATCCCAAAACAAGGACAAAAGTTAATTTGGAACAAACTAGAGTTCGAAGTTATCGATATGGACGGTGTTAAAATTGATAAAGTTTTAATTACCAATTTAAAAGAATAAAAGAAAAGATGACAGAAGGAAATTTTGTAGACTACGTAAAAATATATGTTTCTTCCGGAAAGGGAGGAAAAGGGTCGTCGCATTTACACAGAGAAAAATTTATTGAAAAAGGTGGGCCCGATGGTGGAGATGGTGGTCGCGGTGGACACGTATATATTAAAGGGAATAAAAATCTTTGGACTTTATTCCACTTGAAATTTTTGAAACACATGCGTGCTGGTCATGGTGGCGATGGAGGAAGTTCAAGAAGTACAGGTCATGATGGAGAAGATAAATACATTGAAGTACCATTAGGAACGGTTGTAAAAGATCAAGAAACGGGTGATGTTTTGTTCGAAATTACAGAACACGATGAGGTTCGAATTTTAGCAGAAGGAGGAAAAGGAGGATTAGGAAACTGGCATTTTAGAAGTTCAACCAACCAAACACCTCGTTATGCTCAGCCTGGTATGCCTGTAAAAGAAGTTGACGTTACTTTAGAATTAAAAGTATTAGCAGATGTAGGTTTGGTAGGTTTCCCAAATGCAGGAAAATCAACGTTACTTTCTGTTTTAACTTCAGCTAAGCCAAAAATTGCGGATTATCCGTTTACGACTTTAAAACCTAATTTAGGAATTGTAGCGTACAGAGATTTTCAATCGTTTGTAATGGCTGATATTCCTGGAATTATTGAAGGTGCAGCAGAAGGGAAAGGTTTAGGTCATTATTTCTTGCGTCATATTGAGCGTAATTCAACTTTGTTATTTTTAGTTCCTGCTGATGCTGATGATATTAAGAAAGAATACGAAATTCTGTTAGACGAATTACGTCGTTATAATCCAGAAATGCTTGACAAAGATCGTTTGATTGTGATTTCAAAATGCGATATGTTAGACGATGAATTAAAAGCAGAATTAAAAAAACAATTGGACAAAGAATTTAAAGGAACACCTTATATGTTCATTTCTTCTGTAGCTCAACAAGGTTTACAAGAGTTGAAAGACAAACTGTGGCAAATGTTGAATGTAGAAGAAAAATAAAAATATTTGGATATTCATATTGTTGATTACTATTGGTTTAGGTGATTTGGATTTGCTGTTTAACTTTTTTTAACAAAATTTTAATTTATTGTTGTTTTTTTGTTGATAAAGATTATATTCGCACAGTTAACCCAAATTTAATAAAATGAAAATCAAATTACTATTAGTTTTATTGGTTGCTCAAATTGGTTTCTCTCAAGAGAGAAGTTGTGCTGCAACAGAGAAAATGGAAGAGCTTTCAAATAATCCTAGGATGAAAGCTATTTACGATAGTCACAAAAGATTATTTGAGACAGAATTCGAGCGTCTTTCAAATGAAATTCCAAATGGAACCCATAGAAGAGTAACCCTGAGAATACCAGTTGCTGTTCATTTTCCTTCTGCTAGTGCAACTTTAACAGAATCTGAAAAACAATGTTTGAGAAATTTGGCTCAAAATCAGGTCGATATTTTAAACGCTGATTTCAATGCTACAAATTCAGATTTATCTATTTGGACAAGTAGTACAGGAGCTTTTTTTCCAGGAGTTAATACTGGTGCTTTAGATGTTAGTTTTGAAATTGCAAATGGAAATCATCCAGCTAGTACTGGTTTGGCTAACGGAGCTTTAGCGGTTACCTTTAGACAGGCGTTTGGTGGTGGTCCTGATGGAGATTGGGATCCAGATTGGGCAGGATATTTAAACCTTGTTGTTAAAAATTTATCTGGAGGAACGCTAGGATACGCTTATTTAGGGTCGTCGCCAGCGGATGGAGCTGCAGTATTTATTAATAGTTCAGCCTTTGGATCAGGAGCTGGATGTACAGGTTTTGTTCCTGGAGCGCCTTATAATTTAGGAAGAACTTTAACGCATGAATTAGGGCATTATTTGAATTTGAACCATATTTGGGGAGATGCTACTTGTGGTAATGATGGTGTTGCAGATACTCCACAACATAATACTTCAAATGGTGGTTGTCCTGCTATTTCACATTTGTCTACTTGTTCTGGTACGCCAAGAGAATTGACTATGAATTACATGGATTATACCAATGATTCTTGTATGTATATGTTGACACAAGGTCAGGCTACTCGTATGCAAGCTCATTTAAATGTAATTGCTTCTTCTTTTAATCAGGATACTTTGTTGTCTAATGGAGATTTTGATAAAAATAGTTTCGTAATTTATCCAAATCCTAACAAAGGTTCTTTTAACATTCAGTTTTCAGAAATTGTAAACGATTATTCTATTCAGATTTTTGATCATTCAGGAAGAATTGTTTTTGAAAATAAATATTCAGGAAATAGTAGTCTGAGTCAAGAAATGAATTTAAGCGCTACTGCAGCTGGAGTTTATTTTGTAACAATTAAATCGGATGACTTTATCACAACAAAAAAAGTACTTGTTCAATAAACGAGTTTAATAAAAGTAAGAAAAAGCATCTTCTATTTGAAGGTGCTTTTTTGTTTTTAATGCAGTTATTGTAATAAAAAGTTAAAATTGCTTTAATCTAACTTGATTTTGAAATGATAATTTTAACGAAATCGTATTTTTAAGTATATTCGCCACACAAATCAAAAGAACACAGATTTATTATGAAAAAATTATTATTATTTGTCGTTTCTGCAATAATGCTTGTGCCAGCTTCGGTAAAAGCGGATGAAGGAATGTGGTTTTTAATGTTCATAGAGCGTTTAAATCACCGCGACATGCAAAAAATGGGCTTGCAATTAACAGCCGAAGAAATCTACAGTATCAACAATCACAGTTTAAAAGATGCAATTGTACAATTTAACGGTGGATGTACAGCTGAAATGATTTCAAAAGACGGATTAGTTTTAACCAATCACCACTGTGGATACGATGCCATTGCAGAATTATCTTCAGCAGAAAAAAACTATTTAAAAAATGGATATTGGGCAAAAAACAGAGCTGATGAATTAAAACCATCAAGTTTATATGTGCGTTTCTTTGTTCGTATGGATGATTGTACAAAAAGAATTTTATCTGTAGTTAATCCAAGTATGAGCGAAGCAGATAGAGAAAAAGCTATCAATGCTGAAATCGCTAAAATTGAAAAAGAAAACAACGAAGGAGGAAAATATACAGTTTCTGTTCGTCCATTTTTCCAAGGAAATGAATATTACTATTTCGTTTACCAAGATTACAAAGACGTTCGTTTAGTAGGAACTCCACCAGAAAGTTTAGGAAAATTTGGTGGTGATACAGACAACTGGGAATGGCCACGTCATACAGCAGATTTCTCTATGTTTAGAGTGTATGCTGATGCAAACGGTAATCCAGCTGAATACTCTACAAACAACGTTCCTTTAAAACCAAAACATTATTTACCAGTAAACATTGGTGGAGTTAAAGAAAATGACTTCGCAATGATTTTAGGTTATCCAGGTAGAACTAACCGTTGGATGCCAGCAGGTGGTATTGAGCAAAACGTAAAATTTGCTTATCCAGCTTGGGTTGAAGGTTCTAAAACCGGAATGGACAACATGAAAAAATACATGGTTCAGTCTGATGCTTTAAACCTTATTTATGCTTCTAAATTTGCAGGAGTTGCTAACTACTGGAAAAACCGTCAAGGAATGATCGATGCGTTATCAAAATTTGGTACTGCTAAAACGAAAGCGGCTCAAGAAGCTAAATTCCACAAATGGGCTAATAAGCCAGAAAATAAAGCAAAATATGGAAATGTAGTTCCTACAATCAATAAATTTTATGCTTTAACGAACGAAAAATCGCGTCATGATAACTATATGATGCAATTATTTAGAACTTCTGCTTTTGGAACAGTAAGTAGAGGTTTAGGAAGACAGTTAGAGAACTATGCTAAAGCAGATGCTACTAAGAGAGCAGAAATGGCTCCAGCTATTTTAGAGATGGCTCAAGGAATGCATAGTGAATTACATATTCCAGCTGAAAAAGATATTTTAGCAGCTCAATTGAATTTATATGCTAAAAAAGCAGGATATAAATTAGCTCCAATGGTTGAGAAATTAGCTGCAGAAAACAATGGTGATTTTACTAAATATGTAAACGCAGCATTCGATTTAAGTATTTTTACTTCTGTTGATAGAGTAAAAGCTTTCTTAGATTTACCATCTGAAGAGTTACTTAAAAACGATCCACTTTACGTTTTAACGAATGACTTATTAACTCATTACAGCTTTAGAAGTGAAGAATTAATCAAATCTCAAAATGATTTTGGTGCTTCTTTCCGTTTATTAGTTGAAGGTTTAAGAGAATCTAAAATTGGAGAAATCAAATATCCAGATGCAAATTCAACTTTACGTTTAACGTATGGAAAAGTTCGTTCTTTACCAGCTGACAAACGTAATGATGCTACAATTAACAACTACACAACATTGGCTGGTCAAGTTAAAAAATACAAAAAAGGTGATTTAGAATTTGATTTACCTACAAGAGTATTAGAAATGAACGCTGCTAAAGATTTTGGTCGTTATGCAGATAAAGATGGTTCTTTACACGTAAACTTCTTAACAGATAATGATATCACAGGTGGAAATTCAGGTTCGCCAGTATTAAACGGAAAAGGAGAATTAATCGGTTTAGCATTCGACGGAAACATCGAAGCTATGGCTGGTGACGTAATCTTTGACAAAAAATTACAAAGAACAATCAACGTTGATATTCGTTACGTGTTATGGGTAATTGAGAATTTCTCAGGAGCTAAACACATTGTAGATGAAATGACAATTGTGAAGTAATTTTCAAATACAGTATAATGAAAAACGACTTGAGAAATCAAGTCGTTTTTTTATGCAAATTATCCAAAATCATTTCACTATTTTTGAAAAATGAAATCGCTACTAAAAAAAGTTTGCATAAGCAAACACCATTAATAAAAGGGCGATACCATATGTTACCTGTAAAAATATGATATAAACATATGAAAATTATCCAAATCTTTTTTCTATTGCTTTCGTTTTCAGTCTTTTCTCAATCAACGTTTGAAAAGGCCGAAAAATTGTATGTTCAAAAAAAATACAACGAAGCAGAAAAGCTATTTTCAGAGTTCTTAAAATCACAACCGAATCACACCAAAACAATTGAATATCTTGGCGATATTGCTGGTTATCAGAAAAAATGGGATGAGGCAATTACTAACTATAAGAAACTAAAAGTTAGTTATCCAAAAGTTGCAAATTATTGGTATAAATACGGTGGAGCACTTGGAATGAAAGCCAAAGAGTCTAATAAATTCAAGGCTTTAGGAATGATTGGCGAAGTAGAAGAATCATTTTTAACCGCTGCGAAATTAGATAGTAAACATATAGAAACTCGTTGGGCATTAGTAATGTTATACATCGAATTACCCGCAATGATTGGTGGAAGCGAAAAAAAAGCCCAAAAATATGCCGATGAATTAATGGCACTTTCAAAAGTCGATGGTTATTTAGCAAAAGGTTATATCGATGTGTATTTCAGTCGTTATGCGAAAGCAGAAATTAATTATAAAAAAGCACACGAAATTGGTAATTCAAAAACCACTTTTGAAAAATTATATGACTTATATTTGAACAAGCTGAAAGATAAAGCAAAAGCGAGTAAGTTAAAAGAACAATTTGAAAAATAGGTTAAATGGTTATAGGTTCAATAGTTTAAAGGGCAATGTCTCAAAACTCTTAAACTCATAAACTTTTTAACTCATAAACTATAAAAATGAGAACACATTTCATAGCCATCGGCGGAGCAGCCATGCACAATTTAGCATTAGCTTTACACAACAAAGGATATCATGTAACGGGTAGCGATGACGCTATTTTTGAACCTTCAAAATCTCGTTTGGAGAAAAAAGGGTTGTTGCCAGCAGAAGAAGGTTGGTTTCCCGAAAAAATCACAACGGATATTGAAGCGATTATATTAGGAATGCACGCCAAAGCGGATAATCCAGAATTGTTGAAGGCGCAAGAATTAGGGTTGAAAATATATTCGTATCCCGAATTTTTATACGAACAATCGAAAAATAAAACCCGAGTAGTTATTGGTGGATCGCACGGTAAAACGACGATAACTTCGATGATTTTACACGTAATGCATTATCACAATATCGAAGTGGATTATATGGTGGGAGCTCAATTGGAAGGTTTTGATACGATGGTACATTTAACCGAAAATAATGATTTTATCGTGTTGGAAGGTGATGAATATTTAACTTCTCCAATCGATTTGCGACCAAAATTCCATTTGTACCAACCGAATATTGCATTATTGTCTGGAATTGCTTGGGATCATATCAATGTGTTTCCAACGTTTGATAATTATGTAGAACAATTTAGAATTTTCGCTAACCAAATCACGCGTGGTGGAATTTTAGTTTACAACGAAGAAGACGAAGCTGTAAAAGCAGTAGCTGAAGGAACCGAAAATCCAATCCGAAAAATTGCCTACCAAACGCCAAGTTACTCTGTAGAAAATGGAACGACTTTATTAGATACGCCAGAAGGTTCAATGCCAATTGAAGTTTTCGGGGCGCATAATCTTAGCAACTTAGCCGGCGCCAAATGGATTTGCCAATGCATGGGCGTAGACGAAGCTGAATTTTACGAAGCTATTGCCAGTTTCAAAGGTGCATCCAAACGATTAGAAAAAATTGCCGAAAGTGCGAACAAAGTTGCGTATAAAGATTTTGCACATTCGCCAAGTAAAGTTTCAGCTACCACAAAAGCCGTAAAAGCACAATATCCAGATAGAAAAGTAGTCGCTTGTTTAGAATTGCATACGTACAGCAGTTTAAATGCCGAGTTTTTAAAAGAATACCAAGGCGCTTTAGATGCAGCCGATGTAGCAGTTGTTTTCTATTCACCAGACGCAGTAAAAATCAAACGTTTGGAAGAAGTAACGTACGACCAAATCGCACAATCCTTCCAAAGAGAAGATTTGATTATTTATACCAATCCAGTCGAATTCAAAGACTTTTTATTCAGCCAAAATTTAGAAAATTCCGCTTTACTCTTAATGAGTTCAGGAAATTATGGTGGATTGAATTTTGATGAGGTGAAAGGGTTGATAAAATAAAAGTGTAATTTGTCATTTCGACGAAGGAGAAATCACATAAATATGATTGTTGTAGTTTTAAAATGACTTCAAAAAAGTAAATTAATCTCTTAATATAGAGTTTGATAAAGAATAATTTTTAAAATATAAATTATTTATGAAGCAAAAAATAAAAATAAAAATAAGAGATTTTTATATTGATGATGTTAATAGATGTTTGGAGGGTAAAGTAGAGTCTTCAAAATTTAATTTGCTAGGATCTAAAATAATAATTTTAAATCATCCTGAAATTGAGGGTTTTGTTTTTGAACTGTTTAAAGTAATTGATTTAAATCATGTAAAAGAGAGAGCTAAAGGAATTGAATTTAATATAGGTGACATATACCTAAAAATATTAATTGATAAAGGCTGGGATACTTTTAATGAATTAATAATTGAAGATTTTTATTTAGAAGAAAGTACTAAAGAAATAAATCAACAAAGCTTTGAAGAGATAAAAAAGAATAACGCAAAGTCTATTCTGTTTGAATTTAAAAACATGAGTAATCTGTTTTTTGCAAATTTTTATTTAGACTTAAGAGGTGGTGAAACTGGTGGAGTTGGAAGGAATGAACATGGAGAGCCTCATTTTCATATTATTTCGAGAAAAGAAAATAGAGATATTGGAAAGGTTTTTTTTCCAACGATTGAAGACTATAAAACTAATAATTCGCAACTCGTTTTTTCATCTAATATCAACAGAAAAATAAAAAAACAAATAACTGAATGGGTTTTCAAAGATGATTTAAAGAATCTGGAAGAATTAAATAAATCGTGGGTAGAGCAAAATAGACATAATAATAGAGTTTTAAAACAATAACATTAAACGCTCTTTTGTCACTTCGAAGGAGTCTCTTTGGTTGCTCAAATTATGAGATTCCTATGGAATGACAAGTTTTCGGCTATTTCCCATACCTAAAATGCCCCACAATTTTCCAACTGAACAAGCAATCTTCTAAAACTTGTCCGCTTCCTACGTTGTGCACAATCATAGGATTACCATTGCTTGATTTTATGTGCGTTACAATACCAATATGAGGCAGTTTATCGTTAATCATCCAAGTCACTAAATCGCCTGTTTTGTAATCTTTTAGGTTTTGTGTAATCGGTAAAGTTGCTCCTTTTCGGGTAAAGAAAACCTCTAAATTAGGAACTCTTCTATGGTCGATGTTTTTATCGGTAGTTTTTAAACCCCATTTTTCTAAATTCGGATACAAAGAAAAGTTGGCTTTCATGTCTTCATGTACTTCTTTTTGCAAATCAATGCCTAATTTTCGATACGCACGAATGACTACATCTGTACAAACGCCCGTTTTTGCAGGAACATCACCATTTGGATATTTTATTCCAACATAAGCCGGCGTGTAAACCACTTCAGGATCAATTATCGAAATCGCTGCATTGGATAATTTTTCATAGAAATTAGTTGGGTTCTCAATGAGTTGAGTTGTTGGTTTTGATTCTGTTATTTTTTCAGCAATGGTTTCAGATTTCTTACATCCAAAAGAAAAACAGATTAAAAGTAGAGGAATAAATAGTTTCATGGTTTGTTATTTGTTGTAGATTGAAACGCAATTTTTAAGCCATTTATTTTGAAGGTTTTTTTAAAACCACATAGAAACATAGAAAAATAAGAATTTCATAGTCAATAAATTGATTCATTTAGCTTCTCTGTAACCTAACTAAAATGCCTTATTAAATAAAAAACAAACCTATGTTTCTATGTGGTAAAAGTTTAGATTTTTTTCATTTTTTAGATTTTTTAATTAGCTTTGTTCTTATAAACGCCAAAATAAAAATCTTATGTACACGCCAATCAACCAATGGGCCGAAGACGATCGCCCTCGTGAAAAATTTCTTCTAAAAGGTAAGTCTACCTTATCTGATTCCGAATTGCTTGCTATTTTAATTGGTTCCGGTTCTCGAAATGAGAGCGCGGTACAATTGTGCCAACGCATTTTAGCTTCTTCCGAAAACAATCTAAACACTTTAGGAAAAATGTCGGTTTCCCAACTTATGCAATTCAAAGGAATTGGAGAAGCCAAAGCCATTTCCATCGCCGCTGCATTAGAATTAGGAAGAAGACGAAGAGCTGAAGATGCAATCGAACTCAAAAAAATCACATCCAGTAAAGCGGTTTTTGATATCATGCAACCCATCATTGGCGAATTGCCTCACGAAGAATTTTGGGTATTGTATCTCAATAATTCCAATAAAGTCATTTACAAAGCCCAACTCTCAAAAGGCGGAATCACAGGAACAGTTGTAGATATTCGAATTATTTTTAAAATGGCATTCGAACAAAATGCAACGGGTTTAATTCTTTCCCACAATCATCCCTCAGGAAAATTAATCGCTAGTGAAGCCGATTTAAAAATCACAAAACGTATCAAAGAAGCAGGACAAACCTTAGAAATTCAAGTTTTAGATCATCTTATCATTACCGAAAATGGCTATTTGAGTTTTCAGGATGAAGGGATTTTTTGATTTTTTTTCTAAACACATAGTCACATAGTTTTTTTATTATGACAAAAAAGGGAATTGATGATTTGTCGTTTCAGATAATTGGAGCGGCAATTGAAGTGCATAAAAATTTGGGAGCAGGTTTGTTAGAATCTGTTTATCATGAATGCATGAAAGAAGAGTTGCGATTGAGGAAAATAAATTTTCACACAGAGAAAATTGTGCCTATTATTTATTAAAGGAAATCGGTTAGAAGCTAGTTTAAGATGTGATTTGTATATCGAAAATAATATTGTTGTAGAATTAAAATCTACTCTAGAAATGCATAAAGTTTTTGAATCTCAAATTTTAACTTATATGAATTTACTCAATGCTCCTAAAGGAATTTTGATCAATTTTAATTGTAAAAATATTTTCAAAGAAGGGCAAAAAACATTTGTAAATGAAATCTACAGAAATTTACCATAAAGCTATGTTTTTCTAATGGCAGAGTGAAACGACTTTTATACACAATCCTAAACTTATGTGTCTATGTGTTTCAAAAATAAACTAAACACATAGGCACATAGTTTTTAATAAAATTTTCATTGCGAACTTTGCGAAAAAACTTAGCGTCTTTGCGTTTAAACCCAATAATTATAGAAATTTTAAGAATTCTTAATTTTTTATCTAATCTATAAGCCGTAATTTTATCAAAAATATAAACATCATGAAGAACATAAAACTTTTAGTTGCAACACTTTTAGTAACATTAACAGCATCGGCGCAGTTTACACAAAAAGCTTTACCTTATGCTTATAATGCTTTAGAGCCATTTGTAGATGCACAAACAATGGAAATTCATTACAGCAAGCATCATGCAGCTTATGTAAAAAATCTAAATACAGCTTTAGCAGGAACTGCAGATGAAAAATTAAGCTTAAACGAGATTTTTGCAAAGATTTCTACTATGCCAGCAGCAGTTCGTAATAATGGAGGTGGACATTACAATCACGAGTTGTTTTGGTCAGTTTTAACACCTGAAAAAAACACTAAAATGTCGGCTGAATTAGAAAAAGCAGTGATTGAAACTTTCGGAAGTTTAGACGGATTGAAAGAAA
>NZ_JAKLJH010000184.1 GCF_023151265.1 Flavobacterium sp. | reverse complement strand
ATATAATCAACACCTTGTGTATTAGTTCTTGCTGTGATGTAATCTTTATAATCCGAACCTTTATAAGTCCCAATAAAGATATACTCATTCCAAGGCATTACATCGCCACCTTCAATATGCACTTCTTCTGGCGGACGAACTACTTTCTTAGGATCAATTTGATCAATTACGTATTGAATAGCGTCTAATTCACGCTCTCTATCAGGTAAAATATTGGCTTTTATAAAAATATCATCGATAACAAAACCGATGTCTCGAGCGAAAATTTGGTTGTAATTTTCAATAATTTGAGGTCTGAAGACTTTTACGTCATATTTCTGGAACACTTTATTAAAAGCTTCCATTTCGTTTACCATATCTGCTTCAATGGGATAGGTTCCGGCTTTAATATGCTCTAATGATTTAGGATCATAAGCTTCTTCGATGGTAGGTGTTGGACCGTTACTTTCAGCGGTTCCTAACACCACAGCCCTTAATCGGGAAGTTTCATTTTTTACATTTAATTGTAACATAGCGTATGGCTTTTGGCAAATATAGAAAAAGGAAACGAGAATATTAATTAGTAAACTATTATAAATTTGCTTCAAAAAGATTCTTTTTAGATATAAATGATTAAATTTGAGAAAACTATAAAAACAAATTATCATGGGATTATCAAATTTTTTCAGTTCTCTTTTTGGGAAAGCAAAAGAGAAAGCGGAAATAGCAAAAGAAAACTTAAGCGAAGTTGCAGAAAATGTAGCTGAAAAAGCTGCTGATGTAGCCGAAGACGTAAAAGAAACGGTTGAAAATGTAGCTGAAAAAGCGTCTCAAAAGTTAGAAGAAATGGGCGTACCAGAAAAAGTAAACGAATTTGTTGATGTCGCTAAAGAAAAAACCGCAGAAGCTGCAGGTTGGGTGGAAGAAAAAGCGCACAACTTAAAAGAATCATTACAAAATGCAGCTGAAACTGTAGAAGATAAAGTGGAAGATTTAACAGGAAATGCAGAAGAGGAAGTACAAAAACCTACTGAATAAATCGTACATTTATAAAAACAAAAATCCCACTTTTCAGTGGGATTTTTTATGACTATCTATCTTTAACTTCCTTAAATGGACGTAATGGATATCCTGTATATACTTGTCTTGGACGACCAATTGGTTCTTTATTTACTCTCATTTCTTTCCATTGTGCAATCCAACCTGGTAAACGACCAATAGCAAATAAAACAGTAAACATTTCAACCGGAATTCCCATCGCACGGTAGATAATTCCTGAATAGAAATCTACGTTTGGATATAAGTTTCTTGATTTGAAATATTCGTCTTCTAAAGCTACTTTTTCTAATTGTTTTGCAATATCTAATAATGGATCATCAACTCCTAATGAATTTAATACATCATCAGCTGCTTTTTTAATGATAGTTGCTCTTGGATCAAAGTTTTTGTAAACACGGTGTCCGAATCCCATTAAACGGAATGGATCGTCTTTATCTTTTGCTTTTAAAACGAATTTAGCAACGTCACCACCATTGTCATGGATTTCTTGTAACATTTCTAAAACCGCTTGGTTAGCTCCACCATGAAGTGGTCCCCAAAGTGCAGAAACTCCAGCAGAAATTGAAGCAAACAAACCAGCATGCGAAGAACCAACGATTCTTACTGTAGAAGTAGAACAGTTTTGTTCGTGGTCTGCGTGTAAGATGAATAATTTATCTAAAGCAGCTACTACTTTTGGATCTGCTTTGTAAGGTCCAGTTGGTAATTCAAACATTAAACGCATGAAATTTTCAACGTAACCTTTTGTATTATCGTAATAATTTAAAGGATAACCCATAGTTTTTCTGTAAGTCCATGTAGCAATTACTAAGAATTTACCCATAGTTTTACAAACCGCTTCATACATTTCTTTTTCGTTGTGAGGATTCACAGACTTAGGATTAAAAGCAGTCAAAGCACTTGTTAACGAAGCTAAAACACCCATTGGGTGAGCTGTCTTTGGAAAACCATCAATGATGTTTTTCATCTCCTCATTAACTAATGTATATTTACGAATATCGTTTTCGAATTTTGCTAATTGTGCTGCTGTTGGAAGTTCTCCAAAAATCAACAAATAAGAAACTTCTAAAAAATCAGCTTTATCAGCTAAATCTTCAATAGAATATCCTCTGTAACGTAAAATTCCTTCTTCACCATCTAAGAAAGTAATTTCACTCGTACATGAACCCGAGTTTTTATATCCCGGATCAATAGTAATAGCACCAGATGCACTACGCAACTTGTCTATGTCGATAGCAACCTCATTCTCAGTCCCAACGATTACAGGGAACTCATACTTTTTGCCATCAAGCTCTAATATTGCAATTTTTGACATATTATTTATATGATATTTTATGATAAAATTAATGTGAATTGCGAATTTAACAAATAATAATTAAACAATAAAGAAAATATCTATAATTTATGGTTAAATAATATACATGAAAAAATCCTAAAACAAAAAACTTGTTTTAGGATTTCATCAACCGTATAAAATGCTTAACTTATTCTTTTACTACTTTTTTAATTTGGCTTCCAAAATCTGTTGTAACCTTTACAAAGTAAACACCTGAATTACAGACAGAAACATCTATTAAAACCTCATTAGAATCTGCTTTGTTAACCTGAATTATTCTACCTTGAACATCATACAATTCGACAGATTTTATTCTGTTTTCAGCTTTGATATTTAAAAGTGAAGAAGTTGGGTTTGGATACAAGCTAATTGATAAGTCTTTGATAGGTATAGCATTACTTAAAGCTTGGAAAATTGTATTCGCATCATTAGTTACAATAGGGAAATTATAATCGAAATATATTTTAGCATTTTTTGTTACTATATCATTAAGAACTAAGTTTTCTTTAGACTTAACTTTCAAAAGCACATTACCATGACCACCAGTATCTAACATAATAGTTTGAAAAATTATTTCTAAAATATTATTGTTAATTTTAATTGTAGCATTGTGTGATGATTCTAAAATGCGTAATGAGTTAATATCGAAATCATTTGGGTTTACTTCAATTTTAACTACAACATTTTCAGCAGGAGCTGTTCCTGTATTTTCAAAATTAATTACATAATGTAAATATTCGCCTATGTAACTTGGAGCTACAATATTACCTTGAATACATGTAATATCATTTGGATCATACGAACCTACAACGGTTTGATTCAATTGAAACAAATTATCAACCGTATATTCATCGCCAGCCATTGGCATAATTGAAGAAGTAAATTGTAAAACATCACCAATATTTACAGGATTTGTATCGGTTGGAGCATTTATTTGCATTACAACATTAATTGAGCGACTTTCAAACGGCAATAAATTTGCAAAATCCCAAGACATTCCTCCAGAAACAATGCTACTTGGCACTTGTGTAGCCGAAACAAAAGACATTAAATTTTGGTTATAGAAAAAGTTAACTCCATATAATTGCGACATTACTTGATTTCCTTTATTGCGATACACAATCTGATATTCAGCTGTAAAGCCCGGTCTTGCAGGAATTATTGGAGCAATTACAATTTCTAAATCAGGATGTACTCCGTTTGCTGTAATACAGAAGTTTTGAGTAGCTACACTATTATCAATTGTCATAACAGGAACATCTGCAGAAATTGGGCTAACATTGAAAAAACTTGGATTTTCTATATTTGGCACTAAATTATAGACTCCAGTAGTTGAAGTATATAGATTATAAACACCTACTCCATTAGAAAAAACACTTGAATTTGTACTAACTCCATCTAAATTAACATCAATTCTTGTATAATTAGCTGGAAAATCTAAAACATCACAACCATTCTGATTAAAATCATATTGAACTAAACCAGTAATTGTGTTGTAATCTCCTCCTGGTGTGAAAGAGCAGTAGGAATTAATGTTTATTAACAACGCACTTTGAGTAACGATTTGTTGAATTATTACCATCTCAGAATCATCAACACATACAAAATCTAAATTTGGATTGTTTGTCCAATAGGTATCAACATTGTAATAATTATATCC
>NZ_JAKLJH010000183.1 GCF_023151265.1 Flavobacterium sp. | reverse complement strand
GAAACTAATGATAGGGTAAAAGAGCAATCATCAGATTTAAAAAAGTGCGTTAGGTGAAATCGAAATCTAAAAATTTGTAAAAATCTTTAAAGGCAGCCTTTATTGATGTAAATTTTACTATTATTCAACAGCTACGTTATGTGCCGTTGGCTCGCGATTACACAAAAAGTCAGCCGAAGCCACGGATGGCGGAGGCTGTTTTTCAACCTTCATTTTTCAATTTGAATTGAATATGATATGACATCAATTCAATATCTTTTACCATATCAAGAGAATATTTAATTTTATCATCAAAACTTTCAGCGATTATTAAGCCTTTTACTTTTTTATTTCTAGCTAAGTTTTTTTTGACCCAGCCCATATACCTTGTAACTTGTCCTATTGTATCATCACTGGTTTGTGATCTTTTTAATTCAATTACAAGATAATCACCGGAAGATTTATCTTTTACAAGTAAATCAATTTTCCCAATATCAGTTTTATATTGAAGGCTAACCGGTTCACCATTTTCAACAATAATCTCATATTTTTTTCCCAGATCCGTTGATTCCCAATTTGTAAAAAGAAAATTTTCCAGATACTTTTCGAGATAAAAGTTTTGTTTTTCAATATCGTTATCATCAGATACATCTACAGTTGCTTCATCGTCACTTTTTTTCCATATAGAATTTCGTATGCTATCAGAATAGATATATTCTGAAATAAATCGTGGAAATATGAAATTATCAACAGAATCATCTAATTTTAATTCGGTCATTATTGATTTAAAACCGTTTAATATGATTTCATTTGTCCTTATAATTTTTTCACCATATGAAAGTTGTTCATATTCTTTTAATTCATCAAATGAAAAATAGTTTATAATATCGATTCTATGCCGTAATGAAACTGAACAAATGAATAATTCGGGATTATTTAAGAATAATAAGGAATTTAAAATAATACCGCTTTCTCCGGTAAGACCATTTTTATTTTTTTCATTTAAGGCTGCAAGATCGTTCAATAATTTTAATATTTCATTGTAATCAGTTGAGGATAGAATATTATTCATTAAAGAACGAAGGTCACTCTTGGAAGTAATATCACCAAACATGCGATACCATGTTCCATATCTGATATATGTTTTTGCCACAACATCATCTTTTTTTGTTCTTCCTCGTGCATTAGAATCAATAAGAAATACAATTTCATCATAGTCTGATTTTGTACCAGAACCTTTGTTGATTTTACTTTTCCAAATCTCTTTAAATGTATTTGAATATTGTTTCCAAGTGGTTATTTTTGTTGAAAAATCAAATGACTCGTAATAAGATTTGAATAAGTCTATATTGAATTTAGATTTTTTCATAATACCTTCTTGTATTTATCAATATTATCTCTTTTCGCCGCCACGGACGGCGGCGTCAAAAAAAGTTAGCGAGACAATGGCACATAACGTTAAGAGTAGCCGACGTGACTTTTAAATTCGAAAGTGCGGTAGCACCTTTTGAATTTAAAAGTCATGTCTCCGAGCCACCGTATGACTAGCAAGTCCTGTGACTGAACGGATGGCGCGCAAACTTGCTCTTTTCTGCAAGTTTCGTGACAGTAGTGAAGGCACTGGACTTGCGTTAGCTTTCCAAATAAACCAATAAATTTCACTTAAACAACCAGCGGCTCGGAGCAAGAAGCCACATCTTCTCGTGGCTTCGCAGTGGCTACTCTTTGTTAGGCAGACGTTTTAGTTGCGTCTATTACGACAAAGCCAAAATAACGCCCTAAACTAAAACCAGTCCCGACACGATGTCGGGCTAAATACGATTTTTTATTTATGGGGCAATTCCTAATAGGACAAGCGGAACAGCAGGAACACCTCTACCTTCTCTGATTAAATTATAAAGCTCTCCTTCATAATAAGAAGGACCCGAAGACATTTCAGCTTGTAAACTTTTCATTGGTAGAATTTCTACTCCTACGTCAATTTTATCTCCTACATAGAAAGCCATATGTTTTACAAATAAATCAAAAGCAACAAAAGCATATTTACCAAATTGAACTTCAACAGCAATTCTCTCTTTGACAAAATCTGTTTGATTATAAGAAAAGATAGGCGTCAATCCAGCTTCGATAATTTCTTTCTTCTGTTCATCGGCTGGTAGATGAAGAGTTCTTCTAATAAGTCTTGCGTCACCTGTTACCCAATAGCTTGTTCTGTCTTCAAGCCAGTTTAGTTCAGTAAAACCTTCTTTCATTTTTTTATTCATATCAATAGGAGAGTATAGCATTTTACCTTTAATCCTCTCTTCCTTTGAAATTTTAGTTTTACATTCTTCTGCGTCCACAGATTTAATTACTTTTTCAATTTCTTTCCAAAGTTTTGGTTTATGTACTAAAATGTATTCCAATCCATTTAAATGCGAATATTGTTCAACTATTTTCACCTGTGACCACCATTCGGTAATGAAGGATCATATACTGGTTTACCCATAGGTCTTGTTTTTAATCTCCCATGTTTTAAATCATTAATTCTTTGTTTTGCAATTTTCACATACTCACTTTCTATATCACATCCATACCCTTCGCGATTATGTAAAAGAGCGGCTAATACAGATGATCCAACACCCATATATGGATCGAATACTTTATCTTCCTCATTGGTTAAGGACAATACCAACCTTTCAATTAGTTCAATAGGGAATTGACAAGGATGATTTGTTTTTTCAACATGATTAGATTTCACATTTGGTATTATCCATAAGTCTCCCGGATTTTTTCCTAACGGATTACCTGAAATTTGCCCCGCTTTAGGACCTTTAAAATATTTTTTATTCGGATATTTCGATGGTACGCGAATTGGGTCTAAATTAAAAGTATAATTGTCTGATTTCGTAAACCATAAAATAGTTTCGTAACGACCCGATAATCTATTACTACAGTGAAGTCCATGCTCAAAATGCCAAACAATTCTATTTCTTAATTTTAATCCCAAGTCTTTAAAAATTGGATAGAGGATAATGTCTAACGGATAAATCTCACCTTTGTTCACATTGTTTCCGACTTGCCAGCATATAGAGCCTTCGGGATGTAATTTATCATAACATTTCTGAATTAATTCTTTTTGTGACTCAACATAATTTTCTAATGGAGTTTTTTTCTCATATGATTTCCCAATATTGTAAGGAGGGGAGGTAACTATCAATTTTAGGCTTCCGTTTTCAAAGGAGTCAATAAATTTAATATTATCTTTTAACTCAACATTGTATACAAAGTCTAGTTTTTTTTCTGATCTTTGAATTTCGTTAGATTCTGAAAATCCCTCAAATAATCCTGTATTTTCTTTTTCATCAAAATCTTTAATTTTCATGTATCGATCCCTTACTATATAAAAATAGAAGCATTTGATCCCATTTTAAGTAGCTATATTAAGATTACAAGATTTTTTTAGAGACATAAAAAATGACTTTTTAGTCAAAAACCTTAACAAATTTAAAGTCTTTCCGAGAAACGATGTCGAGGAAACCTACAGCGGAAGGACTTGGCGTTATTTTATTAGACAATATTCGAGTTCGAAACTAAAATGTCGCCTAACGTTCAAGCGTGTGAGAAGTTTTGGGGCAGGCGCATTTTTTGCTTCTTCTCTGCAAAAAATGTGACTGGCACAAAATTTGGCGAAGCCCGAAACCAGCCCATCAGTTCGGGCTGGTTGAAGCTCACACGCTATGTTAGCGGGCGTTTTTTTAACTATTTATAATAATTTTTTTTAATAATTCTGTCTTTTCTTTATCTAAATTCCTAAAAGCAAGACCGATACCATTGTTATCTATTCTTACAACTCCAGTAGAGAAATTATAAGATTTCTTTTCAAAATATATTTCCACTTCAACTTCTTCTGTTAATTGAAAAGGGCAATTGGGAAAAAAGACAAAAATTCCACTTAAACTTGCATCTGCTGTTACGTAATCTATTCCTTTTATTTTTACTCGCAATTTCAAAGGGGTTCTCTTTTCACCTCGCCAACCTCTTGGATACATTTTTAAATAAGGAGCGGATATATCTTTTTTGCAGAAGTAGATAACTAATGATAACCAGACTATTGTCCTGAATAATATTCCTGAA
>NZ_JAKLJH010000182.1 GCF_023151265.1 Flavobacterium sp. | reverse complement strand
TTATATTTTTGTCAAAAAAAAGCATGTTAAGCAAAAGTTACAGTAATTTAATATTAGAATGCGGAACTGATGAAGCTGGAAGAGGCTGCTTGGCAGGACCTGTAACTGCGGCTGCTATTTTACTTCCTAACAATTTTGAACTGAATTTACTCAACGATTCGAAACAACTTTCTGAAAAGATTAGAGAAAAATTAAAACCTGAAATAGAAGAAAAAGCAACTTCTTTTACCGTTACTCATATATTTCCCAATGAAATTGACGAAATAAACATTTTAAATGCCTCTATGAAAGCTATGCAAGAGTGCATTTTACAATTAAATCCTACTCCTGAATATATAATTGTAGATGGAAATCGTCCTTTGAATGGAAAATTAGGCATGAAACAGAAATCAGGAAAGATTTTTACTACAGACGAAATCAAACTTTTAAAATCAATACCAAACACTAGCATTATTAAAGGTGATAGCAAATATTTAAGTATTGCAGCTGCATCAGTTTTAGCAAAAACTTACAGAGATGAATATATGAATAAGATTCACGAAGAGTTCCCTATGTATAATTGGAAGAAAAACAAAGGCTATCCAACCAAAGACCACAGAGAAGCCATTAAGAAATACGGACCATGCAAATACCACCGAATGAGTTTCCGATTATTGCCAGAACAATTGACTTTGGAATTGTAAAATTCAAACAAAGCGCTTCACTTTAATTCTTTGCGAACTTTACGAAAAAACTTTGCGTTCTTTGCGGTTAAATTTACACAGAACTACACAGAGCGCTTCACTTATTTAAATTTTAAACAATCTCTGCTTCAAACAAATTTTGAAAATGTTTTAAGATTTTTTCTTTTACTTCTTGCTCATCTACTTCTCTTCTTAATTCGACATGCATTGATGTAACGGCTTTTCCTTTTATTCCACATGGAATAATGTTGTCGAAGTAACCCAAATCAGCATTTACGTTTAAAGCGAAGCCGTGCATGGTTACCCAACGAGAAGCACGAACCCCCATTGCGCAAATTTTTCTTGCAAAAGGTGTTCCTACATCAAACCAAACTCCGGTTTCTCCTTCGCTACGAGTTCCTTGTAAACCGTATTCTGCTAGAGTTAGAATAATAGCTTCTTCTAAAAGGCGTAAATATTTATGAATATCCGTGAAAAAATTTTCTAAATCTAGAATTGGATAACCCACAATTTGTCCTGGTCCGTGGTAAGTGATATCACCTCCTCTATTGATTTTATAAAACGTTGCTCCTTTTGCTTCTAATTGTTTTTCGGAAAGTAATAAATTAGACATATCACCACTTTTTCCTAAGGTATAAACATGTGGATGCTCTACGTATAAAAAATAATTTGGTGTAGTAATTGCAGTTTCCTCTCTCCTATTTTGAACTTTGATGTCGACAATTTCTTTGAATAATTCTTCTTGATAATCCCAAGTGTCTTTGTAATCTTTATTTCCTAAATCTTGAAGTTGGACTTTTTTATTCATGGTAAACGAAATTGTGTTTTGAAAAGTGAAGCAAAGATACGAATAGTTTGCTAATTAGCCCTGACAGGAGTGACATCCTTTTTGAAAAAAAGATATAACGGATTGCAGGAACATGGAAACCAAAAAAGCCCGAACCATTCGCTCTTAAAAAAAGTATTCAGTGTTCAGTTGAAAGTTGGCAGTTTTTTAATTTATAGTTACATTTGCACGCTTAAATACAATACTATGCAACTTTCGGAACAAGAAATCATTAGAAGAGACAAATTAAACGCTTTACGCGAACTTGGAATTAACCCTTATCCAGCGGATTTATTTCCGGTGAATCACACTTCAAAGCAAGTGAAGGAAAATTTTGAAGAAGGTAAGAAAGTTATTTTGGCTGGACGTTTGATGAGTGTTCGTGATCAAGGAAAAGCTTCGTTTGCTGAATTACAAGACAGCGAAGGAAGAATTCAGTTGTATTTTAATCGTGATGTGCTTTGCGAAGGTGAAGATAAAACGCTTTACAACCAAGTTTTCAAAAAATTAACCGATTTAGGTGACTTTATTGGAATTGAAGGTGAATTATTCATGACGAAAGTAGGCGCCATGTGTGTTCGTGTGGATGATTTTAAAATGTTGAGCAAAACATTAAAACCGCTTCCGTTACCAAAAACCGACGAAGAAGGTCATGTTTTTGATGCGTTTACTGATCCTGAATTACGTTACCGTATGCGTTACGTAGATTTAGTCGTAAACCCGCAAGTGAAAGAAGTTTTCATGAAGAGAACAAAATTGTTCACGGCAATGAGAACATTTTTCAATGAAGCTGGTTATATGGAAGTAGAAACTCCAGTTTTACAATCAATTCCTGGCGGAGCCGCTGCACGTCCTTTTATTACACACCATAATAGTTTAGATATTCCATTATACATGAGAATTGCTAACGAATTATATTTGAAAAGATTAATCGTTGGTGGTTTTGATGGTGTTTACGAATTTTCGAAAAACTTCCGTAACGAAGGAATGGACAGAACCCATAATCCAGAATTTACCGCAATGGAAATTTATGTAGCTTACAAAGACTACAACTGGATGATGGAAATGACTGAAAATTTATTAGAATATTGCGCTACTCAAGTAAACGGAACAACTGAAGCTACTTTTGGAGAACATAAAGTAAACTTCAAAGCTCCTTATGCGAGAGTTACGATGACAGATTCCATCAAACAATTCACAGGTTTTGACATTACTGGAAAATCGGAAGATGAATTGCGCGAAGCTGCAAAATCTATGGGAATCGAAGTAAACGACACCATGGGTAAAGGAAAATTAATTGACGAGATTTTTGGTGAGAAATGTGAAGGTAACTTCATTCAGCCAACTTTCATTACGGATTATCCTAAAGAAATGTCGCCTTTATGTAAATCGCACCGAGATAATCCAGACTTAACAGAGCGTTTTGAGTTGATGGTTTGTGGAAAAGAAATTGCAAACGCGTATTCGGAATTAAACGACCCAATTGACCAAAGAGAACGTTTTGAAAACCAAATGGCTTTAGCTGCTAAAGGTGATGATGAAGCAAACGGAATTATCGATGAAGATTTCTTGAGAGCTTTAGAATATGGAATGCCTCCAACTTCTGGTTTAGGAATTGGAATGGACAGATTAATCATGTTCTTAACAAACAATCAATCGATTCAAGAAGTATTGTTCTTCCCACAAATGCGTCCTGAGAAAAAAGGTCCAGAATTAACAGAAGATGAAAAACACATTATCGAAATTTTAAAAGCTAACGAAGGTATTTCTATTGGTGATTTAAAAATAAAATCAGAATTAAGCGGAAAAAAATGGGATGCTGCCAGTAAAGGAATCAGCAAACATGGCTTAATGAAGATTACAGTAGATGGCGAAAATAAAATCGCAGAATACTTAGGTAAATAAAAAAAACGGGGCTAATTAAGTCCCGTTTTTTTTATTTTGTTGTCTTAAATTAAACTTTTTTATATTTACAACGTCTTATTAACATAAAACTTAAATTTCTATACATTATGAAAAAACTTATTTTAGTTGTAGCACTTACTTTAAGTAGCTTAACATTTGCTCAGTCAAGAAAAGTTCAAGAAATGACTCCTGAACAACAAGCGGAACTTCAAACTAAAAAAATGACTTTAGATTTAGATTTGAACACCAATCAACAAAAAGAAGTTAAAGCCTTACTTTTAGAACAAGCTCAAAAAAGAAAAGCCATTCAAACCGAGATGAAAGCAAAAAGAGAAGAAGAGAAAAAAGTTACTTCTGATGAAAAATACAAAAAACAAATGGAAGCTTTAGACAATCAAATTGAATTAAAAGCTAAAATGAAAAAAGTTTTGAACCCAGAACAAATGAAAAAATGGGAAGAAAAACAAAATCATCGCAAAGAAATGATTGCTAAGTCAAAAAGAAAAGCATTGAACAAACAAGAGTAACTATTTAAAAAACTTTTTTTGCTTTATTTCTAAATTTAAATTAGATTTGGCAAACCAAAAATAAATTTTTACAATTATGAAAAAAATAATCGCTGCTTTTATTTTATTTGTTGGCTGTTCTTTAACTGCTAATGCTCAAGAAATTAAAAGTGTAAACTCT
>NZ_JAKLJH010000181.1 GCF_023151265.1 Flavobacterium sp. | reverse complement strand
AAAATTTTAGACAATGGTTGATTAAGCAACGTAAATGGATATATGATAGTTATAATTACTTAGAAAAAGACTTTACACATTTACTAAAAAATGATGGTGTATTTCATATTAAACGAAAAGCAATTAAACATGAAATGATTTCATTCCCAAATGAGGAAGATGAAAGTTATTTTGAAATAAAGGCAAAAGCTGATACAGAATTAGATAAATTTATAAAAGATAAATTCATTTTCCCTTCATATATGGGAATTATAAAAAAAGCTACTTGCACTAAAACGGGTTCTGATTACTTCACATCTGACACATCTAAATATTTAGACAGTGATGTTGCGATGGCAATCGAAAAAATTGAATTGGCAGGTTTTTTCTGGACAGACGAGGACTCTATTAAATAATGAAATTATGGAAAATTACCCTCTTTGGTTTAAAGTTTTATGTCATTTTGATGATAATAATTACTTTGAAAATGGATTAACGATTCCCTTTCTGATTGGGGCTGTTTCTATAATTAACCCTGATGAAGATATAATATCGGTTGAAGAATTTTTTTTACAAGCAATAGATGAATCTTTACCAAGAAAAATATCATTACAAAAATGTGGTTTTATCGGTGAATATGTAATTGGGACTATTGACAAAGAGACTATTAATTATCCTTACGGAAAAGCAATTACAAAACAATTTGGAAATATTTGTATCACTGATAGTTCATTTTTAGATATTATTGATACTCATGTAGTGAAAAAAATACTTATAAATGAATCACAAGATTTATTAGATTCAAATGTATATTCAATAAATCAAGGGAACTGGGGAGATTATTCGGATATTGAAAAATCAAGATTAGAAGAATTGAAATTGAACTAGGAAAAAAGTATATTGCATGAATTTTCAATAAAAACATATGCAATTAAATATTATTTGCTAACTTTGTATTCATGAATAAGTTACAGGAATTAAAAAAGCATTTAAAACGAGGAAAAGTATATCGTAGGGCTGATTTGTCTAAGTGGTCAAAATCTGTTGACCGTCATTTAGATGAACTGGTACAGGAAGGCACTTTACAAAAACTGTCGCAAGGATTATACTATTATCCTGAAGTAACTGTCTTTGGGAAGACACCTCCTGAAGAAGAAGTTTTGGTGCGCTCTTTTCTCAAAGACAACCGTTTTTTAGTAACTTCCTTAAATGCATACAACTCTTTAGGAGTAGGAACTACTCAGTTATATAATGGTAAAACTGTTTACAACCATAAACGTCATGGGGATTTTAATCTTGGTGGTATGATGTTTTCATTCAAGGTAAAACCTCATTTCCCAAACAAAGTAACACCTGAGTTTTTATTAGTAGACTTGTTAAACAATCTCGATCAATTAGCTGAAGACTCTAATGAAGTAGTGTCAAAAGTGCGTTCCAAAGCAAGAACAATGGATGCTAAAAAACTAAAAAAATCACTTCAAGAATATGGTAGTGTTAGAGCGAAAAAAATGTTAGAGCCTGTTCTCACACAATAATATGCCAGACTACTTACATAACCACAAAAACTTTCGTGATCTGCTTCGTATTGTGGGAGCAGAATTAAATATTGAGCTTGGTCTTGTTGAAAAAGACTATTGGATTATGCATGTTTTATACGGTCTAAAAAAACAAGGATTTCAATTTGAACTCAAAGGAGGTACGTCTCTTTCTAAAGGGCATGGAATTATACATCGTTTTTCTGAAGATATAGACATTCACATTAAGCCACCTGTTGAAATGGAAATAAATGAAAATCCAAACAACAATAAGCCTAAAAATATTCAAAAAAGGAAAGACTTTTACGATGGGTTGGCAAACGAAATAAAAGTAGATGGAATCATATCTATAGTAAGAGATGAAGAATTTGACGACAAAAGACAATACCGTAGTGGCGGTATACGATTACATTATGAAACTCTGACAGAACCTGTTGATGGGGCTAAAGAAGGAATATTATTGGAGGTTGGATTCGACACTGTAACACCAAATAATCCCGTAACAATATCATCTTGGGCATTTGAAAAAGCAGTGCAACAAGGTGTTGAAGTAATCGATAATCGAGCTGTAGATATTTCTTGTTATCATATTGGTTACACTTTTGTCGAGAAATTACAAACTATCGCAACCAAATTTAGGCAAGAACAAGAGGATAATATAGAACGACAAAATTTAATGCGTCAATATTATGATGTCTATAGTTTGTTACAAGACGATACTGTAAAAGCATTTATTGGTACAGAAGAATATGAAACGCATAAAGCAAATCGTTTTCCACCCAAAGACTATGAAATACCGATTGCTAAAAATGAAGCTTTTTTACTAAAGAATCCAGAACTCAGAGAACGCTTTATAGAACGCTATAAAAAAACGAAAAAACTATATTATAAAGGTCAACCTGATTTTACTGAAATGCTTACTGAAATCGGAAAATGGGTTGAAAAATTATAAGTAAAATTAAAGATGTTCAATGGTTGGACATCTTTTTTGAATTATACTTGTAAGTAAGATTTATTTGATTATATTTGCACTCGTAAGATTTCGAAAATTTGCAACTCAAAATTGAGGGGCAAAAGCGAGACCCTAAAATAGGAAAAACATATATAATCCTTATATATCAACGCATTAGAGAAGGAGTACAATTCCCTCTTTCTCCGCTAGTAGAAATACAAACGGTACTAAAACCCACTAAATTCAACAATTTAGTGGGTTTTTTCTTTTAGGGCTATATCAAATTATTCATTAAATCTCAAAGTTTAGGTGTCTTTTAAGGTGTCACTAAAAAAATAAATTTTAAGTGACACCTCGCAACGAAAGCACCGCTACTACAAGGTGTTCAACAACATATTCAAAAAATGTACATCTTGTGTGTAGTTATTAAATCGAATAAATTTAATACTAACTTTAAGGTCACCAACAATGAACACATCAGTATCAATTCTCTTCTACATCAAGAGAGCAAAAGCCAACAATTTAGGGGTTTGTCCTATCTACACTAGAGTTACTGTCAATACCAAACGTTTTGAGTTTAGCACCAATAAATATATCAATCCTGATAAATGGTCCTCAGAAGGCAGCAAAGTAAAAGGTTCCACAGAAGAAGCTAGAACAATCAATAGTCATCTTGATTACTTAAAAAGTCAAGTTTTAGAAGCTGAGAAGAAACTTTTCAAAAAAGACATCAGTTTAAATTCAGAAAATCTAAAGAATGAATTGTTTGGTCTATCAGAAACCAAGCGTATGCTTGTTCCCATCTTCCAAGACCACAACAACAAAATAAAGGAATTAGTTGGAAAAGAATACGCTCCAGGAACATTAGAACGCTACACTACTTCACTCAAGCATACTATTGAGTTTATGCAATGGAAATACAACGTTTCAGATATTGATATTACAAAGATTGACCACGCCTTTGTTACGGATTACGAGTTTTGGTTACGAAGCGTTAGAAATTGTGCTAACAATACAGCTGTTAAATACCTAAAAAACTTCAATAAAATTATCAAGCTTTGCTTGGCCAATGACTGGTTAGAAAAAAATCCTTTTGCCAACTACAAATCAAAAGTTAAAGAAGTTGAACGAGTTTATTTGACCGAAGCTGAAATTCAAAGCATAATTGAAAAAGATTTCAAAACAGAAAGACTTTCGCTAGTTCGCGATATCTTCCTTTTTAGCTGCTTTACAGGTTTGGCATACATAGATGTCAAAAACTTAACAAAGTCGCATATAAGCTTCGGTATTGATGGCGAAAAATGGATATTTACTCACAGACAAAAAACAGAAAGTGCTTCAAAAATTCCAATCCTTCCTGTAACTCAAATGATAATTGATAAATACGAAAATCATCCACAATGTTTAAATGAAGAAAAACTACTACCTATCCTATCGAACCAAAAAATGAACGCTTATTTAAAAGAAATAGCCGGAGTTTGTGAAATTGAAAAAGAATTAACTTTTCACATTGCAAGACACACCTTTGCCACAACTGTAACATTGACAAACGGAGTTCCTATTGAAAGCGTAAGCAAAATGTTAGGTCATAAAAATTTGAGAACTACTCAGCATTATGCAAAAGTGCTAGATAGAA
>NZ_JAKLJH010000180.1 GCF_023151265.1 Flavobacterium sp. | reverse complement strand
TTGTTGGCACGAAAGTACTAATTCCTCGAAAAACTGAAAAAATTCCGATTCAAATTCGGTATAAAAATCTTGAATTTCCACGATCGCTTCTTGCATGTGTGCTCGATGCTTGGTTTTATAATCCATTTGAAAAAGAATCATTTCCAACCCAGCGATTGTTGCATAACTTACTAGCCAATTTCGTCCTATCATATAAGGCAACATTCCTTTTGTTCTTTCGGTAAGGATTTCGTAGTTATCTTGCATCAATTTGTAAAAATCAGCAGCGTAATCTTCTAATTTTTCATTGGAATATTTACTCCAATTTTTCGCTAAGAAATGATCGTAAGCAATATCCATAATCACACCGGAATAATGTCCGTATTTTTCGTGCAAACGATGTTTACTTTTGCGATAAATTGGATGCGAATCCGTAAAACTATCAATATGTCGGTGTAATAAAATACCTTTTTGAAGTGAATTTGGATAATCTAAATACTTAGAACCTCGAATACTATCTGCCATGAAATTGCCAATTTTGACAAAATCATCTTCACCAGACAAATAAATATGAGCGAGAAAATTCATGTTGGAAAAGGTTAAAAGTTTATGTGCTTATAAGTTTAAAAGGATTGGTGATTTTGTTTACACATAATTATCAAGAGTAAATATATAAAAATCTTTCTAAATTTTGATGAATTCCAATTTCTAACTTTTTATATTTGTGACACAATTTGGTTTACTACTAAACTTTTAAACCTATAACTTTTAAACTAAAATAATGACATTAATAAAATCAATATCAGGAATTCGTGGAACCATTGGTGGAAAAGTTGGTGATAATTTAACTCCAGTTGATGCGGTGAAATTTGCTTCTGCTTATGGAACCTTTCTAAAACAAAACATTGCAAAAGACAATCTAAAAGTAGTCATTGGTAGAGATGCTAGAATTTCGGGACCCATGATTCATAATTTGGTGGTGAATACATTAGTTGGATTAGGAATTGATGTTATCGATTTAGGTTTATCCACTACTCCAACGGTTGAAATTGCCGTTCCAATGGAAAAAGCGGATGGCGGAATTATCTTAACAGCTTCGCACAATCCAAAACAATGGAATGCTTTGAAATTATTAAATGCAAAAGGCGAATTTTTAAGTGGTGCCGATGGAGCAAAAATTCTAGAAATTGCAGAAGCGGAAGCTTTTGATTTTGCTGATGTAGATTCGTTAGGAGAAGTTACAGAAAACAATGCGTACATGGATATTCACATTGATGAAGTATTAGAATTGCCTTTGGTTGATGCTGATTTGGTAAAGACTAAAAAATTCAAAGTAGTTGTTGATGGAGTAAATTCATCGGGTGGAATTATTATCCCAAATTTATTAGAACAGATGGGCGTTGAAGTAATAAAATTATATTGCGAACCAAACGGACATTTCCCTCATAATCCAGAACCTTTAAAAGAACACTTAGGCGATATTTGCAAATTAGTTGTAGAAGAAAAAGCTGATTTCGGAATTGTAGTTGACCCAGACGTTGACAGATTAGCTTTCATTTCTAACGATGGCGAAATGTTTGGAGAAGAATATACTTTAGTAGCAGTTGCGGATTACGTTTTATCAAAAACTCCTGGAAATACAGTTTCTAATATGTCGTCTTCTCGTGCTTTACGCGATATTACAGAAAAACATGGTGGTACCTATCAAGCAAGTGCTGTGGGAGAAGTAAATGTGGTAGAATTAATGAAGAAAACCAACGCAATCATTGGTGGTGAAGGTAATGGTGGAATTATCTATCCATCATCACACTATGGTAGAGATAGTATTGTTGGAGCAGCTTTATTTTTAACCTATTTGGCTAACCAAGATAAAACGGTTGCTGAAATTAGAGCTGGTTTTCCTCAATATTATATGAGTAAAAACAAAATTGAGTTAACACCTCAAATCGATGTTGATAATGTTTTAGCTACGTTAACCGAAAAATACAAATCAGAAAACATTTCTACTATTGACGGAGTGAAAATTGATTTCCCAACCGAATGGGTGCATTTAAGAAAATCAAACACAGAACCAATTATTAGAATTTACACAGAAGCTCCAACACAAACAGAAGCGGATGTTTTAGCTGAAAGATTCGTTAAAGAATTAAAAGAAATAGCAGGAATATAAAACAAAAAAGGTCAGATTTAAATCTGACCTTTTTTATTATCTACCGTTTCCCTTACCATTATTCCCCTTCCCTTTTCCTGGGTGACCATTACCTTTATTGTGTTTATGGCCGTGATGGTGGTTAACTTTGTGTTTTTTTACTTTATATTTTGTTTTGTGCGAATAATTATAACGTTGTGGTCTATCTCCATAAAAATCCAATTCAATTTGGGCACTTCTACCTAAATTAATTCCAACAAAAATTGAAGGAACTTTTACACTTACCGACCATTTTCCGTTGTTGAAATAAATGTAATTTCCTCTTTGGATATCATAATACATGTTTTGGTCAGGAAAGTAAATGTGTCTTGTTTTTGCTCTATATCCATGAGCTGGAGCCCAAGGCGGTGGTCCTTGCGAAAAAACATCTGTTGGCACTACCAACATAAATACTAAAATTAATACCCCAAAAAGCGTTGCTATTCTGTTTTTACTAGTTTCCATAGTGATTAAATTTAATAATTATTTGTATTAATAACCCAATAATACTGCCAAAATTATGCTTTTAGGAATTTTTAACTCATTTTAACATTTCTTCTAAACAGAAAAAAGTCTATTTTACAATGACTTTTTTGGTGGTACTTTGAACGCCATTGGTAACTTTAACCAGGTACATTCCAGCATTTAAATCTAATTTGATGCGGGTTTCGTTATCAAATTTTTCAGTTTGAACTAATTGCCCTGTTATGGTATAGATTTCCACTTTTGAACTTCCTTCTAAACCTGAAACAATTAAATATTCTGAAGCTGGATTTGGATAAACAGCTACTTTATTTTCAATTGGAGATTGAGTCGATAAATTAGAAAACCAAGGTTGTCCAAAATTAGCTCCAAAAATATAATCCGCTAAATTAGGGTGATCTATAAATGGATTTCGATTCATTTGCCAAGTGTAGATGTAATTATTACGATTCATTTCAAAATCATCACTTGGATCTGCAGTATTCCATGTTAAAAGGGATGCTAAGTCGCCCATAATTTGATTTCCTGATGTATCTGACGGATTTCCATTAACTAAATTTAACCCATTATACCTAACCGCCATAAAGAACAATGCTCTTGCTACATCGCCTCTCCAACTACCTTGATTTCCAGTTGGTCCATTATAATCAGAACCATAGTCTTTATTACTTCTTGTTGAGTTTTCTACCCCATCTTCTGCTCTTAAGTGATGTGCATCAGCATGTCCTGCTAAAATATCATTAGCATTTGTTGGTAACCAAACATTTATTCCATCTGCATTAGATGAAGTTCCTCCAGAAAATCCACCTCTTGATTGCGGAAAAATATGCTCTCTATTCCAAACTCCAACATTACTTGATCCTGTTTGATAATCTAAAATTGGCTTAGGACTTTCAACATACATTTGCCAAACCTGATTAGAATTTAATGGATTCTTATCTGCTTCTTTTAGAATAAATTCAATATCACCATAATTATGAGCCCTAACAACTGCTGGATTAGCAATGATATCCTGAAGTGCTTGCTTTAATGAACTTCCAGACAAACCTTCTAACGAATCATAATATCCAACTGGAATAGAAGGAACTACAATTCCGTAAGTAGGATTTAAAGGTGTTCCAAATGCTTGAACTACAAAATTTGCATCATATACTCTGTAAATAATATTATTATTGTTAGCAACATAGCCCGATGAAAGTGGTTGAAAAACAAATTTCATTTCTTCATCTCCTTCATCTAAACCATCATCAATTATTGTTACATTAGCTTGTCCAGTCGATTGTCCTACAGGAATAGAAACATTCAATACTCCTGAAAAATCAGCCAAATTAAAATTTCCATTATTCAATGTGAAATTAAAAACTAAAGGATTGTCTTGAACAGGCTGACTTGTTGTGAAAATAAAATTAAAACTATTGCCTTCATTTATCACAGAAATAGAAGTTGTTACTGAAATATAATTAAAAACGGTACCACTT
>NZ_JAKLJH010000179.1 GCF_023151265.1 Flavobacterium sp. | reverse complement strand
TCTCAAGTGTATAGCTTTGAAGGAAGTTTTACAGAATATGAGGAAAACAAGCGCAAACGCCTTGGAAAAGATGTTACTCCAACTCGTATTAAATACAAAAAATTAACACGATAAACATTTGTTAAAAAATCCTGATTAAGTCAGGATTTTTTTATAAATTAGTATTTCCTTTTCAATGCACTTAAATGATAACGTATAAGCATTTTTATTTAGTTTTAGTATTCTGGCTTTGCTCACTTTCAGGAATAGCACAGCATACGGATTTATCTAATAAAGAAGCGAAACAGTTGTTGAAAAAGGCGGGGCAAAGTTTTCTAAAGTTAGAAACTAAAAAATCGCTCGATTTTGCTCAAAAAGCTCTAGTTATTGCTACAAAAAATGATAACGATTTATTAGCCGCTAAGGCTTATAATATTATTGGTTTAAACTTCGAAGAATTTGCTGATTATAAAAAAGCAATTGAATTTTATTCTAAAGGACTTATTTTAGCTAATAAAGTTGATAACGACACTGTAAAAGGTTGGTTAAATAACAATTTAGGTAACCTTTATTGTTACCGAAAAATCGATTTTCGAAAAGGAATTAAACATTATAAAGAAGGCTTAAAATATTCTATTCAACATAAAGATGAATATGAAATTATGTTTTCTAAACTTAATATTGGAAGTGCCTATTTTGCTGTAGAAGATTTTAGTTCTGGAATTCAATATTTTAATGAAATTAAAGATTATGTAGACAAAGAAGGTGATAATGAAGCTAAAATATCATTAAACTCAAATTTTGGCGCCTACTATAATCACTTGAACAACAATCAAAAAGCGGAAGAATATTATTTAAAAGCGGTTCATTTTTGCGAACAAAATGATATTGAGTTAATTAAGTCAAACGCAAGTGATGTTTATAATGATATTTCAAATTTTTACTATAAAATTAAAAACTTTGAAAAAGCACACTTCTATCTCTTAAAACATGACGAATTACAAGATAAAATTTATAACGAAGAGCGATTAAGTGATGTTAAAATAGGAGGGTTGCAAATTGAGCATGACGAGATTAATAGAGAGATTGATCAAATTAAAAAAGAAAAAGAAATTCAAGCTGAAAAATTACAAGCTAATCGTGTTTTCGTTATTCTTTTAGCTATTATTTTCTTCATTTTGGTGTTGTTACTATTGTCTTTAATTAGAAATAACAAGTTCAAAGCAAAAATTAATGAAGAATTAAAACGAACCAATAATGAATTATTAGTTGCAAAAGAAAAAGCAGAAGAAGCATCTCAATTAAAAACCCAATTCATTTCAACTATTAGTCACGAACTAAGAACACCTCTTTATGGAGTTGTTGGAATTACAGATATCATTTTAGACGAACACAAAGAATTAAAAAACAGTCCGCATTTAAAATCATTAAAATTTTCAGCCAAGTATTTATTGTCATTAGTAAATGATATTTTAAAAGTCTATAAAATTGAAGAAAATCAGGTAGTTCTTGAAGATATGGTTTTTAATATCCATGACGAATTAACGGTTATCAAAGATTCACTTCACTTTTTAGCGATTAAAAATAACAACCAAATTTTTATTGAAGTTGATAATTCAATTCCAGAAGTTTTGGTTGGCGATAAAATTCGATTATCTCAAATTTTTATTAATTTGATGAGTAACTCTCTTAAATTTACCGAAAACGGAAAGGTATTGGTTAAAGCGCATCTGATTGAAAAAATAGGAACAAAATGTTATTTGAAATTTGAAGTTATTGATAACGGAATTGGTATTGCAAAAGAAGATCAAAATAAAGTTTTCGAAAAATTTGTTCAAGTATATCGTAAAGAAGACGATTATCAAGGAACTGGATTAGGATTAACCATTGTTAAAAAATTAGTTGAATTGTTTAATGGTACCATTCAATTAGAAAGCGAAGAAGGAAAAGGAACGACCATTACTTTTACTTTACCACTAGAATCAGATGATTCAAAAGCAAAATCAATTATTGATAATTTAGATGTAGATCTTTCAGTAAGAAAAGAATATAAAATTTTAGTAGTTGAGGATAATAAAATTAATCAAGTGGTAACTAAGAAACTCCTAGAAAACAATCGTTTTAAATGTCAAATTGTAGACGATGGTTATGCCGCCTTAGAGTTAGTTACTAAAACTCATTTTGATGCTATTTTGATGGATATAAACATGCCTTTAATTAATGGATTTGAAACTTCAAAATTAATAAGACAAAAAGGAATCCAAACTCCAATCATCGCTGTAACTGCTTTTGATAGACAAGATATTGAAGATAAAATTATAGATGCTCAAATTAATGAAGTTATAGTGAAACCTTTTGAAAGTCATAAATTGTTTGAAACCATAAAACGATTAGTAGATAAATAAAAAACGTTGGCTTAGTACCAACGTTTTTTGTTTTTCTTAGAAGCTTCCGATTTTCTTGAATTGGAATTCGGATTCATCTTATTTTTATTTCTTAAATCAGGTTTTGCATCTGGGTTTACTTCTGTGTCTTTCCAAGTATATTGATGGTCTGTTATCACTTTAACTTTCATTCGGATTAACTTTTCAATATCCTGCCAATATGGTTTTTCGTCTTTTCCACAAAATGAAATCGCTAAACCTGAATTTCCAGCACGACCTGTACGACCAATTCGGTGTACATACGTTTCCGAAATATTTGGAATATCAAAGTTAATTACAAACGGAAGTTGTTCAATATCGATTCCTCTTGCCGCAATATCGGTAGCAACTAAGATATCGATTTCTTTATTTTTAAATTGCTCCAAAACACGTTGACGTGCATTTTGCGATTTATCTCCGTGAATAGCTTCAGCTTTTATATGAGCTTTTTTCAACACTTTTACAATGTTGTTAGCACCATGTTTGGTTCTGGTAAACACTAAAGCATTACTCAAACTTTCTTGAATAATTAACTGTTTTAAAAGTAAACGTTTTTCGTCTTTGTTTACGAAATATACTTTTTGCGTTACATTTTCAGCCGTACTCGAAATTGGTGTTACCGAAATGTATTTTGGTCGTGTTAAAAAAGTATCCGCTAATTCTCTAATCGCTAAAGGCATTGTTGCAGAAAACAACAACGTTTGACGATTTTCAGGAGTTAATTTGATGATTTTCTTTACATCATTAATAAATCCCATATCCAACATTTGATCAGCTTCGTCTAAAACTAAATGATGCATGTGATTCAAATCAATGAATCCTTGTTTGTGTAAATCTAAAAGTCTTCCTGGAGTAGCAATTAAAACATCAACACCCATTTTTAATTCGTTTACTTGAGGAACCTGATTTACACCGCCAAAAATTACTAACGATTTTACATTGGTATATTTTCCGTAAGTTTTAAAACTCTCATCAATTTGTATTGCTAATTCTCTTGTAGGCGTTACTACTAAAGTTCTAATATGTTTTGCTTTTTTAGCAGAACCTACAATTCGATGAATTAAATTCAGAATAGGAATGGCAAAAGCACCTGTTTTTCCTGTTCCGGTTTGAGCACAAGCAACTAAGTCTTGTCCTAATAAAATTTCAGGAATCGCTTGCTCTTGAATTGGAGTAGGGTTTGTGTAGCCTTCTTCTTCTAAAGCTTGTTGTATATTGTTAAATAATTTTAATTCGTTAAATGTCATAAATAGTAAATTTTCCTATCAAATAAGTTTGATAAGGGTACAAAGATAGTGTTATTTTGAGGAATTTGGTTTTACCCAACTTTTGCCTTCATAAAATCAGTAATTAAAGAAGCTATTAATTTACCGGTTAAATGATTGTTTTTTGAATCATCAAGGGCAGGAGCTCCTTCACAAATATGAAAATAAGAAGCATTCTGATGTTTTCCAAAAAAGTAAGTAAAATGTCGAGCTTTATCCACACTAAAACCACTCAAAGTCATAGCGCTAGAAGGAATATTTGGAATTGCATCTAAATCTAATTCCACGCCAAAAGGTTCATTTTTAATAAAGTTTAGTGCGTTTTCTAATTCGGTTTCGAAGTTTTTCTCCCGTTTTACTTCTACTTCTTCATAGGTAACATATTTTACTCTTGAAGTCAATTCTTTTAATGTATTGAAAACACTTTTTGAAACAAAGTTTTCGTGTAATCCAAAAACAAAATATTTCTTTAGAAAACCGTCTTCAAAAGCATAACTAAATCC
>NZ_JAKLJH010000178.1 GCF_023151265.1 Flavobacterium sp. | reverse complement strand
AAATCAAATAGATTAATAATAATGCTAATCCGAAAGCGAAAGAAGTATTCGAACTACTTTCTACGAAGTCACGCGATTCTCCTCCTAAATCGGTTGTGAAAGTATCATCTAATACTTTTTCTTTGATTTCATCCATCGCATTGATACCGTCAATCATACTTTTTCCAGGTGCTAAACCAGCAGAAACGGTTGCCGACATATAGCGATTGTTATGGAATAATTGCGGTGGATTACTTTGTTCTTCTACCTCAACTACGTTGTCTAATTGAATTAATTCACCTGCTTTGTTTTTTACAAACATCGAAGTTAAATCTAATGGAGCATCGCGGTCTTTCTCATCAAATTGTCCAATGACTTGATATTGTTTTCCATTTTGCATGAAATAACCAAAACGTTGTCCACTTAATGATAATTGTAAAGTTTGCGCCACATCTAAAACCGAAATTCCTAAACTTTCTGCTTTTTCACGGTTAATCGTAACATTAATTTCAGGTTTATTGAATTTTAAATTCACATCGACATTTGAGAAAGCTTCGTTTTTACTCGCTTCTTCCATGAATTGTGGAATCTTTTTTCTCAATTTTTCAAAATTCGGTGCTTGAATAATGTATTGAATTGGTAAACCACCACGTCTGTTAACCGAAATCGTTGGTTGTTCCGAAACGTTAACTTTCGCTTGTGGATATTTTTTGGTCATTTTATTCAAATCATCCACAATTTCTTTTTGAGAACGTTCTCTTTCACTTGGATCCACTAAAGCTAAGCGAACTCTTCCAGCATTTACAGACGACGATAAAAATCCTGGGGAGGTAATAACTAATGCCACTTTTTTCTCAGGAATTGAATCGTTGATTAAGTCGGATAATTCTTCCATGAATCGGTCAGTATATTCATAAGTTGAACCTTCTGGAGTTGTGACACTAATTACACCTAAACTTCTATCATCATAAGGTGCGGTTTCTTTTGGAAGAATGGCAAAAAATAACACAATCAATCCGATACAAGCTCCGATAATTGGGAAACTCAACCATTTTCTTTTTAAGAAATTAGTTAATGCATTGGCATATCCAGTATTTAAGCTTACGAAGAATGGTTCTGTAGCTTCATAAAATTTGGTTTTCTTTTGTTCGCCACCTTTCATTAAATACGCATTCAACATTGGAGTCAAAGTCAACGATACAAAGGCGGAAATTAATACGGCGGCACCAATGACGACACCAAATTCTCGGAACAATCGTCCAACGAAACCTTCTAAGAAAATAATTGGTAAGAAAACGGCAGCAAGTGTTACCGAAATCGAAATTACTGCAAAGAATATTTCATTCGAACCTTTGATAGCCGCTTCGATAGGCGACATACCTTCTTCAACTTTTTTGAAGATGTTTTCGGTTACTACAATTCCGTCGTCAACTACTAATCCTGTGGCTAAAACGATGGCTAACAGCGTTAATACATTAATAGAAAAACCACACAAATACATGATAAAAAACGTAGCAATCAACGAAACGGGAATATCAATTAAAGGTCGGAATGCAATTGACCAATCTCTAAAGAATAAGAAGATAATGATAATTACCAGAATGACTGAAATAGCCAATGTTTCAGCAACTTCAACTACTGATTTTTTAATAAAAATAGTATTATCCAAAGCAATATCTAATTTGATGTCACTCGGTAAATCTTTCTTTAATTTATCAACTTCTGCATAAAATTGTTCGGCAATTTCTAAGTAATTCGTTCCAGGTTGCGGAATAATTGCCACAGCCACCATCGGATTACCAGATTCTGTAAACTTGGTTTCTAAATTTTCGGAAGCCAAAACGGCATATCCAATATCGCTTAAACGAACGGTTTTATTGGCATCAGCTACAATGATAATATCGTTGAATTCCTTTTCTGTTGATAAATTTCCAAGGGTTTTTACCATTAATTCGGTATTGGCACCTGTTAATTTTCCCGAAGGTAATTCTACATTTTGTTTGTCTAAAGCATTTCGAACATCGGCAACCGTGATACCATAAGCGTTTAATTTTATCGGATCCATCCAAATTCGCATCGAATAACGTTTTTGTCCCCAAATTTGAACGCTACTCACACCAGGAATCGTTTGAATTCTCTCGGAGATTACGTTTTCAGCATAATCACTCAATTCTAACGCATTTCTAGTTTGACTTTGAACGGTCATGGAAATAATGGCATCAGAATCCGCATCTGCTTTAGCAACTACTGGTGGTGCATCGATATCTTGCGGTAAACTTCTAACGGCTTGCGAAACTTTATCACGCACATCGTTAGCAGCTTCTTCTAGGTTTTTCTCTAATTTGAATTCGACTGTAATATTACTCGAACCTTGATTACTCGAAGAGGTAATATTTCGAATTCCATCAATAGAGTTAATAGCTTTTTCAAGTGGTTCGGTAATTTGCGATTCGATAATATCGGCATTAGCACCAGTGTAATTGGTTCGTACGTTAATTACGGCAGGATCAATCGATGGGAATTCGCGAACGCCCAAATAACTGAATCCTAAAATACCAAAAAGTATAATCAACAAATTGATTACAATGGTAAATACGGGTCTTTTTATACTTAAAGTAGATAAACTCATTTGAAAGTGGGAAGTTAGAAGTTAGAAGTGGGACGTTTTTCTTGTTTTACTTTAACTTTAATATCGGCTTCGTCTTTTAAAGCCATAACTCCAGAAGTTAAAATCGTATCTCCTGATTTTACGCCTTGTGTAACGATTACGTCTTTATCCGTTCTAGCAATCGTTTCAATTTTTACTTCTTTTGCTTTTCCGTTATTGGCGATATAAACTACTTTTCCGTCTTGGACTGGAACAACAGCTTCCGAAGGAATTTGTATAGCCCCTTTGATATTTTTCAATGGAAGTTCAACAGTAGCAAATGTTCCCGCTAATAATTTTCCATTTGGATTTTCGGCAATCGCTCTGATTTTTAGGGTTCGAGTGGAAGTTTCGATTTCAGGTTCGATAGCGTAAATTTTAGCTGTAAATTTTTCAGGATTATTTGGAATCGTAAATTGAATATTAGTATTGTTTTCTACTTCCGAAGCATATTTTTCAGGAATAGAAAAACTAATTTTAACTTGATTAGCACTTACTAATTTTGTGATAAGAGTTGTAGGAGTTACATAAGTTCCAGGAGAAATGTTGCGTAAACCAATTTTTCCAGAAAAAGGCGCTCTTACAGTTGTTTTAGCAATTTGTGCTTGAATCAATTGTGTTTGAGCTTTAAGACTTCTATATTCAGCACTAGCAATATCGTATTCTTCTTGCGAAATTGCTTCTTTTTGAAGAAGTAATTTGGCTCTTCTTTCATTTTCAGAAGCTAAACTTTGACGGGTTTGGGCTTGCGAAAGTTGGGCACGAAGTTCAATATCGTTTACTTTCAATAAAACCTGACCTTTGCTAACGTTAGTTCCTTCTGTGAAATAGATTTTTTCTACAATTCCAGAAACTTCGCTTCTAATTTCTACATTTTCATTGGCTTCAATAGAACCAGAAAGTGAAATTGTATTCGCAAAATTAGTTTCGGAAACCACTATGGCATCCACCATCATTGGCGGTTTTTTATCACCTTTTCCGCCACCTTTTTCAGATTCGGCACTGTTTTTTGTGATTCTATATCCAATTAAACCAACAAGAGTTAAAGAGATTAGCGTGATGCTTATAGTTTTTATTTTCATAATTGTGGGAGCTAAACTTAAGATTTTATACAAAACTAAGTCTTACTTGCAATTATGCCAAAACCTTACCATTTATTTAACATTGTTGTAGGTACAAATGTTTAAAAAACTTGAGATTTATTTAAAAAAGTTACGAAATAGATGTTGAAATTTACTTTTTGTTATAATTTTTCTATACATCGTTACATTAAATGAAATTTAGCTAATGTAATTCCAAATGGTTTTCTTTTTACTTAACTCAATAAATGCTTCTCGAAGTTTTGCGTGTTCTGGTTTTTCCATTGGAGCATCATCTTTTAGTAATTTGATAGCATGATGACGTGCCAATTGAAGAATTTCTTTGTCTTTGACTAAATCTGCAATTTGAAGATTTAAAACACCACTTTGTTGTTTACCCATAATATCACCTGGACCACGCAATTTCAAATCGACTTCCGAAATTTCGAAACCATCATTTGTGCGAACCATAGTTTCCATTCTGATTTTACTATCGTTACTGATTTTATGACTCGTCATTAAGATACAATAACTTTGTTCGGCACCACGACCAACACGACCGCGTAACTGATGCAATTGTGATAATCCAAAACGTTCAGCACTTTCAATTACCATTACGGAAGCGT
>NZ_JAKLJH010000177.1 GCF_023151265.1 Flavobacterium sp. | reverse complement strand
AGATGCTGGCCATGGTGGAAAAGATTATGGAGCTGTGTATCATGGTAATATTGAAAAAAATATTGCCTTGAAGACTGTCTTGCGTGTAGGTGCTATTTTAGAAAAAGACCCACAAATTGATGTTGTTTATACTCGAAAAACTGATGTTTTTATCGAATTACAACAACGCGCTAACATTGCTAATAAATCAAAAGGTAGCATTTTTGTTTCCATGCATTGTAACGCAAATAAAAATCAAGCAGCGTCTGGAAATGAAACTTATGTAATGGGTATTACTCGTAATGCTTCCAACTTAGAAGTAGCTAAAAATGAAAATGAGGTAGTTACATTAGAAACCGATTATAAGATTAAATATGATGGTTTTGATCCAAATTCGCCCGAATCGGTTATTGGAATTTCAATTTTACAAGAAGAACATCTTGATCAAAGTATAGAGTTAGCTGGAAGAGTTCAGGAATTTTTTACTAAGAAAACTGATAATAAAAACAGAGGTGTAAAGCAAGCTGGATTCTTAGTATTACGCCAAATTACAATGCCAAGAGTTTTAGTTGAAATGGGATTTGTATCAAATAAAGAAGAAGGAGCATTTTTAAATTCAGAAGAAGGTCAAGAAAAATTAGCCGAAGCTATTGCAGGTGCTATTATGGATTATAAAAATGAATTTTTCAGTCCTTCTAATAATGATAATAAAGAAGAGGATATAAAAGAAGAAATAATAGTTAAAGAAACACCTAAAAAAGAAATTCCTGTAAAAAACCCTGAAAAAACGGTTGATAAAGGAATTGTGTTTAAAATTCAAATTTCTGCTAGTACTAAAAAATTAGATACAACACCATCAAATTTTAAAGGGTTAAGTCCAATTTCAGTAGAACCAGCTGGTAGTTTATATAAATATTTTTATGCTTCAGAAAAAAGTTATGACGAAATCAAACAAAAACTGGAGATTGCAAAACAAAAAGGATATTCTACTGCCTTTATTGTAGCTTATAAAGATGGAATAAAAATAAGCGTAACCGATGCAATAAAATAAAATAAAAGTTTATTTTTGTTAAAAATTATTAAGCTTTGAAACTAACAAGAGAAATCAAAACCGCCGTCCTCGTTATTGTATCTATATTATTATTTATATGGGGATATAATTTTTTAAAAGGAAAAGACTTATTTGAAAGTAGTACTCGAGTTTACGTTGTATATGATAATGTAGCCGGACTTGTAAATTCTGCACCAGTAACTTTGAACGGATTAGCTATTGGTAAAGTAAATTCTATTGACATTCAGCCTGATGGAAAGTTATTGGTAGAAATGCAGATTACTACAGATTTTCCAATTTCTAAATCAAGTGTAGCTGAAATTTACGATTCGGGATTAGTAGGAGGAAGACAAATTGCTATCAAACCAAATTTTCAAGATAAAGATTACATTAAAACAGGTGATTACCTAAAAGCTAGTAGCAAATTAGGTTTAACAGATGCTTTGGCTCAACAATTAGAGCCTCTACAATATAAAGTTCAAAAACTATTAGACAATGCAGATGTTTTGTTTTCTAATGTAAACGATATTTTAGACGAAAAAACAAAGCAAAATTTGAAAAGTAGTATTTCTGAATTGCACAAAACACTTTCTGAATTTAGCGAAATTTCTAACAATCTTAATGGTTTAGTAGCTGATAATAAGCCTAAACTAAATTCGATGTTAACAAACTTTGATAAAACATCATCTAATTTAGAAAAAATGTCTGACTCACTTGCAAAAGCTAACTTGGGTCAAACCGTTAAAAATTTAGAAAAAACTTTAGCAAGTGTTGATAAAATCATGGGTGACATCGAAAAAGGAAACGGAACCATGGGTAAACTAATGAAAGATGAAACCATGTATAATAATTTTTCTAAAGCTTCAAGCGAGCTAGAATTATTATTGCAAGACCTACGCTTAAATCCAACACGTTATGTAAATGTTTCTCTTTTTGGTAAAAAGAACAAGCCTTACGTAGCGCCAGTAAACGATACAATTAAAAAGTAAATTTTATACGATGCAATTTTTAGATAATATTTTCTTCGCATTGCTTTTAGCAATTGGTATTGGTTATTTTGCAATTAATGTAAAAAAACTAATTCGTAATATTAAATTAGGACAAGATATAGATCGTAGCGATAATTCTTCTGAACGTTGGAAGAACATGACTATGGTTGCCTTAGGTCAATCTAAAATGGTAAAGCGTCCTGTTGCGGGATTTTTACACATTATAGTTTATGTTGGATTCGTAATTATTAATATCGAAGTAATCGAAATTATCATCGATGGCCTTTTTGGAACACACCGCGTTTTATCATTTATGGGCGGATTTTATGATGTGTTAATAGGTTCGTTTGAAATTCTAGCATTTTTAGTATTAGTAACTGTAATTATATTTTGGATTAGAAGAAATGTTACCAAATTAGGTCGTTTCGCTAGTTCTGATTTAGATGGTAAACCTAGAAACGATGCTAATTACATCTTATATTTTGAAGTAGTGTTAATGACGTTATTCTTATTGATGAATGCAGCTGATTTTCACTTGCAAAATTTAGGAATTGGACATTATAATCAAGCTGGAAGTTTCCCAATTTCTCAATTTATTGCTCCAATGTTCAACGGAATGAGCGAAGGTTTAGTTGTTATTATTGAAAGAGCTGCTTGGTGGTTACACATTGCCGGAATTTTAGTTTTCCTAAACTATTTATATTTCTCTAAACATTTACATATTTTATTAGCTTTCCCAAATACTTTCTTTGCTGATTTAAACGCGAAAGGAAAACTAAACAATTTAGAAAGTGTTACAAACGAAGTAAAATTGATGATGGATCCAAGTGCTGACCCTTTTGCAGCGCCAGCAAATCCTGATGCAGTTCCAGCTAAGTTTGGTGCTTCTGATGTTCAAGATTTAAATTGGGTACAATTATTAAATGCTTACAGTTGTACGGAGTGTGGTCGTTGTACTTCATCTTGTCCAGCGAACCAAACAGGTAAAAAATTATCGCCTCGTAAGATTATGATGGATACGCGTGATCGTTTAGAGGAAGTAGGAAGAAATATCGATTTAAATAAAGGTGTTTTTGTTGATGATGGAAAATCATTATTAAACGATTACATTACTCCAGAAGAATTGTGGGCTTGTACAACTTGTAATGCTTGTGTAGAAGAATGTCCAATTAATATCAGTCCGTTATCAATTATTATCGATATGCGTCGTTACTTAGTAATGGAACAAAGTGCAGCTCCAATGGAACTAAACAATATGATGAGTAATATTGAAAACAATGGTGCTCCTTGGCCTTATAATCAAATGGATCGTTTAAATTGGGTAAACGAATAATTTTACATTAACTATCATAAATAGTATATAATATGTCTGAAAATTTAATTGTACCAACAATGGCCCAAATGATGGCCGAAGGAAAACAACCTGAAATTTTATTTTGGGTAGGTTCTGCTGGTAGTTTCGATGACAGAGCAAAAAAAATTACAAGAGCTTTCGTTAAAATTTTAAATAAAGCAAACGTAAATTTTGCAGTTTTAGGTACCGAAGAAAGTTGTACAGGAGATGTTGCAAAAAGAGCTGGAAATGAATTTTTATTTCAAATGCAAGCTTTCATGAATATTGAATTGCTTAATGCTTACGAAGTAAAGAAAATTGTAACCTGTGATCCTCATTCATTTAACTGTTTAAAAAATGAATATCCGAGTTTGGGTGGAAATTATGAAGTTTTGCATCACACTCAATTTATTCAACAGCTTTTAAAAGAAGGTCGTATTGATTTTAATAAAGATACGTACAAAGGAAGCCGTATAACGTTTCACGATCCTTGCTATTTAGGTAGAGCAAACAATGAATACCAAGCTCCAAGAGAAATATTATCGCAAACAAATGCTGAAGTTGTTGAAATGAAACGAAGCAAAAGTGCTGCGTTATGTTGCGGAGCTGGTGGCGCTCAAATGTTCAAGGAACCTGAAAAAGGGAATATGGATATTAATGTTTTAAGAACTCAAGATGCTCTTGAAACTACTCCAAATATTATAGCTACAGGTTGTCCTTATTGTAATACAATGATGACAGATGGAGTAAAATTTGCACACAAAGAAAACGAAGTTAAAGTGTTAGATATTGCAGAAATAATTGCAAATGCACAAAATTTATAATTCAAAACAAAACATGAAAAAACTTGTATTATTACTTATCCTTGTTGGAAACGCTGCTTTTGCACAAAAACTTACAAAAGAACAACTAATCGATAAAATGTCTGATGTTGGTTGTGAATGTACTACAAAACAACAAGTTACTAAAGAAAATTTAGAAATAACATTAGGACTTTGTATTCTTGAAGCCTTAAATAAATACGAAAAAGATGTTGAAAGACATTATGG
>NZ_JAKLJH010000176.1 GCF_023151265.1 Flavobacterium sp. | reverse complement strand
GAGCGTTCGTTAGTACTTTTAGTAGGTAAAAGAAGAAGTCTTCTTGACTACTTAAAAAAGAAAGATATCAACAGATATCGTGAGATTATTAAAGAATTAGGTATTAGAAAATAATCAACTAAAGGGGCTTCGTGCCCCTTTTTGTTTTATTTATATTGACAGAAAAAGTTTGGTTTTTCATTGGGTTACAAACAACTACACACACAACAACAACACAACTGACCCTTTGTTTAATTTAGAATTAAAAATTTATGATTCCAAAAGTATTCCAAGAAGTTATCGATTTAGGTGACGGAAGAAGCATCACAATCGAAACTGGAAAATTAGCCAAACAAGCAGATGGATCTGTTGTTGTTCGTATGGGCGATGCCATGTTATTAGCAACAGCAGTATCTGCAAGAACATCAAATCCTGGTGTTGATTTTTTACCATTAACAGTTGATTATCGTGAAAAATTTGCAGCAGCAGGTCGTTTTCCTGGTGGTTTCTTCAAAAGAGAAGCGCGTCCAAGTGACAGCGAAGTATTAACAATGAGATTAGTAGACCGTGTATTACGTCCACTTTTCCCAGACGATTACCATGCTGAAACACAAGTTATGATTCAATTAATGAGTCACGACGAAAATGTTATGCCAGATGCATTAGCTGGATTAGCAGCTTCTGCAGCATTAGCAGTTTCAGACATTCCTTTTTATAACTTAATTTCTGAAGTTCGTGTAGCGCGTATCAACGGAAAATTCGTTATCAACCCAAGCAGAGAAGAATTAGAGCAATCAGACATCGACATGATGATTGGAGCTTCTATGGATTCTGTTGCGATGGTAGAAGGAGAAATGAAAGAAATTTCAGAAGCAGAAATGGTAGAAGCTATCAAATTTGCTCACGAAGCTATCAAAGTTCAAATTCAAGCACAAGAGCGTTTAAGAGCTGCTATTGGTTCTCCTACTTATAGAGAATATGAAGGTGAAAAAGAAGATGAAGCTATTTATGCTAAAGTAAAAGCAGCTGCGTATGACAAATGTTATGCAATTGCTCAAGAAGCTTCAGGAAAAAGTGAAAGAGGCGAAAAATTTGCTGCTGTAAAAGAAGAAGTAAAAGCTTTATTTACAGAAGAAGAATTAGCTGAAAACGGAGATTTAGTAGGGAAATATTTCTACAAAACCAATAAAGAAGCAGTTCGTAATGTAATCTTAGAAAAAGGTTTACGTTTAGACGGAAGAAAAACAACTGAAATCAGACCAATTTGGTGTGAAACAGATTATTTACCTTCTGTTCACGGTTCGTCTTTATTTACACGTGGAGAAACTCAAGCTTTAGCAACAGTTACTTTAGGAACTTCAAGAGAAGCTAACCAAATAGATTCTCCATCTGAACAAGGTGAAGAAAAATTCTATTTACATTACAACTTCCCTCCTTTCTCAACTGGTGAAGCAAAACCTTTAAGAGGAACTTCAAGAAGAGAAGTTGGTCACGGAAACTTAGCACAAAGAGCTTTAAAAAATATGATTCCTGCAGATTGTCCTTATACAATTCGTATTGTTTCTGAAGTATTAGAATCGAATGGTTCTTCTTCAATGGCAACGGTTTGTGCTGGTACAATGGCATTAATGGATGCTGGAATTCAAATGGTAAAACCAGTTTCTGGTATTGCAATGGGATTAATTACTGATGGTGAGAAATTTGCTGTATTGTCTGATATTTTAGGAGATGAAGATCACTTAGGAGACATGGACTTTAAAGTAACTGGAACTGCAGACGGTATTACAGCATGTCAAATGGACATCAAAATTGATGGTTTACGTTATGACATCATGGAACAAGCTTTAGGTCAAGCGCGCGATGGCCGTATGCATATTTTAGGGAAAATCACTGAAACTATTGCAACTCCAAGAGCTGAAGTAAAACCAAAAGCACCAAAAATCATTACAAGAACAATCCCTGGAGCTTTCATTGGAGCGTTAATTGGACCTGGTGGAAAAGTAATTCAAGAATTACAAAAAGCAACTGGAACTACTATCGTAATTAATGAAGTAGACGAGCAAGGTGTAGTTGAAATCTTAGGAACAAGTCCAGAAGGAATTGCAACTGTTTTAGCTAAAATTGACTCTATTATCTTCAAACCAGTAATGGGAGAAGCTTACGAAGTAAAAGTAATAAAAATGTTAGATTTTGGAGCTGTTGTAGAATATACACAAGCACCAGGAAACGAAGTTTTATTACACGTATCAGAGTTGGCTTGGGAAAGAACAGAAAATGTTACTGATGTAGTAAACATGGGTGATGTGTTTATGGTAAAATACTTAGGCGTTGACCCTAAAACTCGTAAAGAAAAAGTGTCAAGAAAAGCACTTTTACCAAGACCTCCAAGAGAAGAAAAACCTATCGAGAAAAAAGATAAACCTCAAGGTTAATTTAGTTACTTTAATTCATAAAAAGCCCCGATTTTAAATTAAAATCGGGGCTTTTGAAATTTATTTTATTTTTTTGTAACTTTTTTGAAACCTCTTACGTATAACAATAAGAACTTTTAAAAAAGTAAGGAGAAATTTAGATGAGACAACTTAAAATTACCAAGCAGGTTACCAATCGTGAAACTGCTTCCTTAGACAAGTACCTACAAGAAATTGGAAAAGTTGACCTTATTACTGCTGACGAAGAAGTAGAATTAGCACAAAGAATTAAAGCCGGAGATCAACGCGCTTTAGAGAAATTAACAAAAGCTAACTTACGTTTCGTAGTTTCAGTAGCAAAACAATATCAAAATCAAGGACTTACACTTCCTGATTTAATTAACGAAGGAAATTTAGGATTAATTAAAGCCGCACAACGTTTTGATGAAACGCGTGGATTCAAATTCATTTCATATGCTGTTTGGTGGATTCGTCAATCGATTTTACAAGCTTTAGCTGAACAATCTCGTATTGTACGTTTACCGTTGAATAAAATTGGCTCTATCAATAAAATCAACAAAATGTATGCATTATTAGAACAATCTAATGAGCGTGCGCCTTCAGCTGAAGAAATTGCTAAAGAGTTAGATATGACAGTAAATGACGTAAAAGAGTCTATGAAAAACTCTGGTCGTCACTTATCAATGGATGCTCCTTTAGTGGAAGGTGAAGATTCTAACTTATACGACGTTTTACGTTCAGGTGAATCTCCAAATCCAGATAGAGAATTAATTCACGAATCGTTACAAACAGAAATCGAAAGAGCATTAGAAACCTTAACTCCAAGAGAAGCTGATGTGGTTCGTTTATACTTTGGTTTAGGTGACCAACACCCAATGACTTTAGAAGAAATTGGAGAAACTTTTGATTTAACTCGTGAGCGTGTTCGTCAGATTAAAGAAAAAGCGATCAGAAGATTAAAACACACTTCTAGAAGTAAAATATTAAAAACATATTTAGGATAATATATTTGTTTCAGGTTGAAAGTTTCACGTTACTCATAATAACTTGAAACCTTAAACTTGAAACTTGAAAGCAACAACAGTCTAAGACTGTTCGTTTTTTGATTGATGATTGAAACTCCGGCTGATTACCGGAGTTTTGTTTTTTACACAACTTCAAAATTCAACATTCGTTATTCATTGTTGAATACTAAAAATTTTGAATATTCAACTTGGAATTTTGAATGTTGAAATATTATAAATATTGTACATTTGCACTTAACAACACACACTTTACAAGTTTATGAAAAACACACTTATTGCTCCATCAGTTCTTGCAGCTGATTTTGCTAATTTACAACGCGACATTGAAATGATTAATGCAAGTGAGGCTGATTGGTTTCACATTGATATTATGGATGGTGTTTTTGTTCCGAATATTTCTTTTGGAATGCCTGTTCTTGATGCCATCAATAAGCATGCAAAAAAAACAATTGATGTTCACTTGATGATTGTTGATCCTGATCGATACATTACAACATTCAAAAAATTAGGAGCTGATGTTTTGACAGTTCATTACGAAGCTTGTACACATTTACACCGAACACTTCAAGCAATTAAAGCCGAAGGAATGAAAGCTGGAGTTGCTTTGAATCCTCACACAAATATAGATTTATTAGAAGATGTGATTCAGGATATTGATTTAGTTTGTATCATGAGTGTAAATCCTGGTTTTGGAGGGCAATCATTCATTGAAAATACGTATTTAAAAGTTGAAAAACTGAAAGCATTAATCAATAGAAAAAACACTTCAACTTTAATTGAGATTGATGGCGGTGTCACAAATAAAAACGCAAAACAATTAGCTAATGCAGGTGCTGATGTTTTAGTTGCAGGAAGTTATGTTTTTGGTGCACAAGACCCAATAGCAACTATTGCAGATTTAAGAAAAATTACTATCACATAAAAAAAGCAGCTTGAAAGCTGCTTTTTTTATTTAACTTGAATCTGTTTTATTCTT
>NZ_JAKLJH010000175.1 GCF_023151265.1 Flavobacterium sp. | reverse complement strand
AATATGACGCCAATTGAAATTCAAAATTATCTAGAAACCATTAAAAAATTAATCCTAGAATATTCTCCAAAACTCGTCGTTGCTATTGTTATTCTTCTAGGCGGACTTTGGGCAACAAGTTTTATTACAAAAGCCGCAAAAAAAATAATGCTAAAACGAAATGTTGAATTAACACTTTCAACTTTTATTGGAAATGTTATATTTTGGACCTTACGTGTATTATTATTCGTTACTGTAATTTCAAAACTTGGAATTGAAACATCGGCGTTTGTAACCATTTTAGGTGCCGCAGGTTTGGCTATCGGTCTATCTTTGCAAGGTTCACTTTCTAATTTTGCTGGAGGAATTTTAATTATTTTATTTAAGCCTTTTAAACTTGGAGATATTATTGAAGCTCATGGCGAAACTGGAAAAGTAGACGAAATTCTTATTTTTTCTACCAAATTAATTACCGCAACTAATCAAATAATTTATATTCCAAACGGAATTTTATCAAATGGAAAAATCAAAAACTATTCGCAATTAGGAATTAGAAGAGCGGATTTAGTTTTAAAAACAGCTTACGACTCCAATTTTTCAGATATTAAAAATACTATTTTGGACTTTGTAAAAAAGCATCAACATGTTATCCAAAATCCGAATCCAGAAATTATTATTAGCGAATTAACAGATACTCACGTTATATTTACCGTAAAAGTTTGGACAAATAATTCAGATTACAGTAAAGTTTGCTCTGAAATTCTAGAATTTAGTAAATCTGTAGTTAGACTTTAACTTACTTAGATAAAACGAAATCTTTCAAATAATAAGGTTCAAAATAAGCGACATCAACAAAGTCGCTTTTTTTGTATTTGTCAAATGATAATTCACTCATTTCTTTTGCCGATGGAAATATAACATCAGAATGAAATACAAATTTATCATCGGTTAGAGTGTTTTTGAATTTTTCGGTGCCATCACCAACCAAGTGAATTTTTTCTAAAATCTCATTATACGAAGTTTCATCAATAATTTCAGCTTGCGTATTTCTAATTTGATTATGATTCTTATCGTAAAAAGCGGTAAAAACTTCCATTCTGCGAGCATCAATCATTGGAATTATGATTCCGTCTTCGATTTCAATTTGTCTTGCTAAAAGTTGTAATGTATCAATAGCAATCATTGGAATATTCATTGCATAACAAAATCCTTTAGCAGAAGAAACGCCAATTCGTAATCCAGTATAAGAACCTGGTCCTTGACTTACCGCAACAGCATTCAAGTCAGAGAACTGTAAATTATTTTCAGTAAGTAATTCCTCGATAAAAACGTGTAATTTTTCGGCATGAGAAAAGTTTTGCTCTGCAATTTCTTTACAAGCTATCGTTTTTCCTTCTTTTGCTAAAGCTACAGAACAATTTTTTGTTGCGGTTTCTATATTTAGAATAATTGACATAATCAGATTTTTGAAGGGCAAAGTTAAGAAGATAAACCCGTAAAAAAAATAAGGCATAGTTTCCTATGCCTTATCTACCCAAATTAACTAATAAGAAATCTATTTCTTACTTTCTTTTTTATCTTTTTCGGTTTCAACTCTAACTTTATCATTTGAAACTAAATCTTTAGAAACCGTTGTGTAAGGTCCAATAATAATTTCTTCCCCTGGTTTTAAGCCTGAAATAATTTCAATATTGGTATCGTCTTGAATTCCCGTTTTAACAACTCTCAACTTAGCTTTATCGCCAACTTTCACAAAAACACATTCGTATTTTTTATCACTTTTTGGTGCCGTTCCTCTCTTCTCCTTCTCCTCTTTTTCTAATTCCTCAACAATATCTTTTTTAACCGAAGTAGTATCATCTTTTACTACAACTGCACTAATTGGAACAGCAGTAATATTTTCTTTACGTTTTGTAATAATATCAACCGTTGCCGTCATTCCCGGTCTAAATGGAGAGAAATTTTCAGGTTTTCCTTCTAATAAATCTTGATACGATTCTTTTAAGATTCTAACTTTTACTTTAAAATTCGTAACTTGATCAGCCGTTAATGCAGTACTTGCCGAATTTGAAATACTTGTAACAATTCCTTTAAATTCTCTTTTTAAATAGGCATCAACTTCAATATTTGCAGAATCACCAATATTTACTTTTACAATATCATTTTCGTTAACATCAACTTCTACTTCCATATTGTTTAGGTTAGCAATTCTAAGAATTTCTGTTCCTGCCATTTGTTGCGTGCCTAAAACTCTTTCTCCTAATTCTACATTCAATAATGAAACTGTTCCATCTGCTGGAGCATAAATCGTAGTTCTACCTAAGTTATCTTTTGCTTCTGTTACCGTTGCAGAAGCACTTTGCACTTGGTAATACGCCGATTGCTTATTTGCAACCGCAACTTCATAAGCCGATACAATTCTATCCCACTCTGACTTTGAGATAATTCCTTTTTCAAATAATTTTTTATTTCTATCGTAATTGGCTTTTGATTCTTTTACTTGAGCATCGGCTTGACTTAACCCTGCTTTTGTAGTTGACATAGAAGCCACAGAACGATTAACTCCAGATTCATATAAATCAGGATTGATTCTTACTAATAAATCGCCTTTTTTTACTTGTTGCCCTTCTTTAATAGGCAAAGCAATAATTTCTCCAGAAACTTCTGATGATATTTTAACTTCAATTTCTGGTTGGATTTTTCCAGTTGCCGAAACCGTTTCAACGATTGTTGTTTGTGCTACTTTTGATAATTCAACAACTTTAGATTCATCGTTATTTCCGATAACACCACCTTTTTTAAGTCCGACTACTAATAAAATTATTGCTACTAGACTTCCTAATAAAATGAATATGGTTTTCTTTGACATGATAAAGTATTTATATTTTAACTATTGCTTTTTGATTAATGGAATTCCGAAATAGAATTCTAATATTTTGGTTCTAAAAATGTAATCGTATTTGGTTCTTAACACTTCTGATTGTGCGTTAACTAACAAGGTTTGTGCTTGATTGAAATCGAAAACGTTAATTAATCCAACTTCATATCTTGCTTTTGCGTATTCAAAAGATAATTTTCGCGCTTCTAAAGTCTTTTCAGCCGCTTCATAACTTTCTTTTGCAGCATTTGCATCTGTATAAGCCGTGAAAACGGTTCTTTCTATATCTAATTCTTGTTGTCCTAAATTTAGCTTAGCTCTTTCTAATGCTACCTTGCTTCTTTGTACATTATTTCTTACTGAAAGTCCATTAAAAATAGGAACCGTTAATTGTAGCCCAAAGTTTTGACCTTTATTCTTATCAAACTGATCAAAAACGGCTTCAGGTTTACCTAAAATAGGCGAAAAATTAGGTTGAAGTACCGATTGACCTGTTCCATCCACATAACCAATAACTGATGTTGGATTATCCGTATTTGGTTGAACACCAACAATTCTATCACTGTAAGCAGCTCTAGTACTAAAACTATAAAATCCTGAGATTGTTGGTTGATAAGCTCCTCTTGCAATTGCAACATCTTTTTCTGCCAACTCTACGTTTGATTGTGCAATTTTTAACTCAGTTCTTGTTTCTTTAGCTTTTTGCATAATATCTTGAGACGATTGTAATAAAATCTCGGAATTTAAAACAGGAATTTGATTTTCATCGATATCAAAATTCTCAAAATCATCTAATCGTAATAATTGTGCTAAACTTAATTTAGAAATTAACAATGCATTTTGCGCTGCAATTACTCGTTGTGCATCAGATGCAACCGTTGCTTTAATATCTAACAAATCTCCATTTGGAACCACACCTGCATCAACTAATTCTTGAGTTCTTTCTAATTGAGTTAAGTTATACTCTTTTTGCTGTAATTGAATTTTTAAGTTTTCTTTGTTAAACAAAATTTGCAAGTAAGCATTAGCTACATTCAAAGCAATATCTTCTTGCATTTTCGTTAATTGATACTGAGTAGCAATAATTTGTAAGTTTGATTTTCTAAGTTGTAATTGATTTCTCAAACCATTATATATGTCGATACCAACATTTAATCCTGCAGAAGTAAACTGTGTTGTTTGATTTTCTAATAAACCCGTTGTAATATTTTGATTTAAACCAATATTCCAAGAGTGAGATGCACTACCATTTACGCTAGGTAAAAAGGCACCAACCGCATCTTTTTTATTAATTGTAGCATTTTTTAAATCTAATTCGGACTGTTTAACCGAAATATTATTTTTTATAGCATAATCTACACATTCTTCCAAAGTCCATTTTTTACTTTGTGCCGAAAGTTGAAAACCTATCAACAATAGAAAAAAAACTATTTTTTTTGTTATCATTTTATGTGCTTTAATTCTCATTTCTAATAAGACCTCTTTTTTTATATTTTGTTACAGTATATCAATTAAAATTTTACTTTTACATCGAAATTTAGATTTACTATGAAAACCATTCTTGTAGTTTTTACTTTACTTTTTACTATACTCCTAACCGTTTCATGTGGTACAGCAAAAAAAGTTGAAGCCATATAACCAGCACCTTCAAACGACAACCCTGTA
>NZ_JAKLJH010000001.1 GCF_023151265.1 Flavobacterium sp. | reverse complement strand
ACAATTACAGGTACAAAATATTTAGCTTTAATGGGAACGGGAATAAACATCATCATCAACTCGGCATTTGGAAACATAAAAGCAAAAGCCACTAATAATCCGTAAATTGCTCCAGAGGCTCCAACAGCAGGTGTGTTGAATGCATCACCCATTTGATTTACATAGTTTTGAAGCAAAGCCGTATCAGAAGCATTAATATTTACACTTCCTCCATTTAATAAAGTTTTAATATCTGCAATAGAAACACCACTTTGCAGTAAGAAATTTTGAGCGTCGTGAAAGTGATAATAATTAACTCCCGAATGAATTAAAGCAGCTCCCAATCCACAAGAAAGGTAAAAGAATAAAAATTTTTTAGCGCCCCAAAAATGCTCCAATGCGCTTCCAAAAGAAATCAACGCAAACATATTAAAGAAAATATGCATAGGACTTCCGTGCATAAACATATGCGTTATAGGTTGCCAAAACTTAAAGCCGTCACTTTCAAAATAATGAAGCGACAATAATTCATTAGCTTGTGGCACAAAATAACTTCCTATAAAAAATAAAACGTTAATAATTAATAACTGTTTTACGGTGTCGGTCATATTATTCATCATAAGGCAAATCTTTTATCTAAATCTTCTACCGTTAAGGTAATAAATGTGAGTTTTTGAAATGGAGAAACATTAGGATCTTTACATGCAAATAACGAATTTACTAAATTTTCTTGTTCCTTCACCGTCAAATACGTTCCTGTTTTCACAGCCATGCTTTTTGCCATCGATTTGGCAATACTATCGCTTTGTGAAAAACTACTTTCTGGAATTTCGTTTTGTAGATTACTAATTAATTCTTCTAAAACAATCGAAACTTCGCTTTCTGGCATACCAATTGGCAATCCAGAAATTTGAACTGAATCTGCATTAAAAGCATCAAAAACAAATCCAGTATTTTCTAACGATGATTGCAATTCGTTTATCAAAACCATTTCTTCCGAAGAAAAATACAATTCTAAAGGAAACAACAATTGTTGGCTCGACGCTTTCTGAACCGTAATATTAGTCAAAAATTGTTCATACAAAATACGCTCATGTGCACGTTGCTGATTAATGACTAACATACCCGATTTTATGGCGCTAATAATATATTTCTTTTGAATTTGATACGTCGAAGAAGATTTTGTTTCCTCAACCTCATCATCAAATAATTTTCCAGTTACTTCTTCGCTTTCAAACGAAAATTGCTCTAATTCTTGCGTATCCTGCTTTAATCCAACGTATAAACTTTCCCAATTTGCCGTAGAAGTTTCTTTTTTATAACTTCCAAAAGAAGAAAGCGATTTAGCCGCTGGTTTATCATTAGCAAATGGATTGAAACTGGAATCTACTTGAATTGTAGGAAAATCAGCTTCTTTATCTTTGTATTGATACGGCGTGTCTAAATTGGAATCACGCTCAAAATCTAAAACTGGCGCTACGTTAAATTGCCCTAAACTATGTTTTACAGCCGAACGCAAAATAGCATATAACGAATGCTCGTCATCAAACTTAATTTCAGTTTTGGTAGGATGAATGTTGATATCAATCGTATGCGGTGGCACTTGCAAATACAAGAAATAACTAGGCTGATTACCTTCTTTTAGCAAACCTTCATAAGCACTCATAATCGCATGATGCAAATACGCACTTTTGATATATCTATCGTTTACAAAGAAAAACTGTTCGCCTCTACTCTTTTTAGCGAATTCTGGTTTTCCAACAAATCCTGTGATATTGATTAACTCGGTTTCTTCCGAAACTGGGACTAATTTTTCATTGGTTTTTCCACCAAAAATATTAACGATGCGTTGACGATAATTTGAACTTGGCAAATTATACAATTCGCTTCCATTATGAATCAAAGTGAACGAAATTGACGGATGTGCCATTGCTACACGTTGGAATTCATCCATTACATGACGAAATTCTACCGTTTCCGATTTTAAGAAATTTCTTCTGGCCGGAATATTGAAAAACAAATTCTTAACGGCAAACGAAGTTCCTTTTGGTAAAACCGCAACATCTTGGGTGACCAATTTACTTCCTTCAATAACGATATGTGTTCCTAATTCTTCTTGGTCTTGTTTGGTTTTCATTTCTACATGCGCAATCGCAGCTATAGAAGCCAATGCTTCGCCACGAAAACCTTTGGTATGCAAATCAAATAAATCTTCTGCTTTTCGAATTTTAGAAGTCGCATGACGTTCGAAACACAAACGCGCATCGGTAGTGTTCATACCTAAACCGTTATCGATAACTTGAACTAATGTTTTTCCGGCTTCTTTAACGATTAATTTAATATCTGTTGATTTAGCATCAACAGCATTTTCCAACAACTCTTTAACTACAGAAGCTGGACGTTGCACCACTTCTCCTGCAGCAATTTGATTGGCAACATGGTCGGGTAAAAGTTGAATAATACTCGCTGCCATTATTTTCTTCTAAATATGGAAAAATCAAAATCGATGATAAAGAAAAAGATCAAAACCAAAATTAAGGCAATGACAATAACACGCATATTGAAAGAACGATTTTTTCTATTTCTACTAGCATCTCTTGCATCACTCCATAACGCTCTCATGTCGTTATAACTTGCCGTTTCTCTATCGCGTCGTATTGGAGAATCAAAATCAAATGGATTATCAACCGTTTTACCTTCGTAATGACGAGGCGTGTAATTAAATCTTTTATTCTTTGGCATTCTACCTTTTCCAAACTTAATCATGTTGCATTATTTTTTTCAAATTTAAGGATTTTTACGCGTTTAATCTCCAAATTTTTGTTAACAAAAAATCCCGATGAAAATCGGGATTAGTATATTGATTTTAAAAGGATATCCTTTTATTTTCTATTCAAATCAACCATTTTAATTGCCGCAATAGCTGCTTCTACTCCTTTGTTTCCGTGTTTTCCTCCACTTCTATCTAACGACTGTTGCATGTTATTATCGGTTAGCACACAAAAAATGGTTGGTACATCGTATAAAAGATTTAAGTCTTTCATCCCTTGTGTAACACCTTCGCAAACGAACTCGAAATGCATGGTTTCGCCTTTAATCACACAACCAATCACAATTACAGCATCTAGCTCTAATTTTTCATGCATTTGGCGCGCTCCGAAAATCAATTCAAAACTTCCTGGTACGTTCCAACGGATGATGTTTTCTGGCAAAGCACCACAATCAGTCAAAGCTGCAAAAGCTCCGTTATACAAACCTTCTGTTACTTGCTCGTTCCATTCTGAAACAACAATCCCAAACCGAAAATCTTTCGCGTTTGGGATTGTGTTTTTATCGTAATTGGATAAATTTTTATTTTCTGTTGCCATTCTTATTCTGTCATTGCAATGAAAGCATCAATATTTAAACTTTCTTTAGAAGTTTCATATTTTTCTTTAATCTCAACAAATAATTTGTGAGCTTCTGCTTTTTTACCAGCAGTTAAATATAATTGAGCCGCTTTGAATAAAAATCTTGGCGTAGTAAAATCGTTATCTGAAGCTTCAGCTGCTTTTTTATAGTATGAAATAGCATCATCAACTTTATTTGTTTCAGATAAAGCATCTCCTATAGCTCCTAAAGCGATAGGCTTTAAAATAGCATCATCCGATTTGAATTTCTCCAAATAAGCAATTGCATTTTTAAAATCACCTAAATTTAAGTAAGCCATACCAGCGTGGTAGTTAGCCAAGTTTCCAGCTGCAGTTCCAGAGTATTGATCTGCTATTGCCAAGAAACCTAATTTACCTTCCCCACCTTTAAGTGCCAAATTGTATAAAGAATCATTCTTTTCTGTAGCATCAACTGCTTGTTGAAAATATTGTTGTGCTTGAAAAATTTCGTTTGCTGCTTTCTCTTCTTTTGGCTCAACAACAAATCTATTGAATAATAAATATCCTAAAGTTCCAATCGCAATTGCACCTACAATACCTAAAAGTACTTTTTGATTTTTTGCTACCCAATCCTCAGTTTTTGAAGCTGTCTCATCTAAAGTATTGAAAACCTCAGCTGTAGTACTATCTTTTACATCAACTGCTTCTACTTCTTCAAACTCGTTTTCAACTTTTGCTTCTTCAGGTTTTGGAGCTTTGTAACCTCTTTTGTTATATGTTGCCATTTATTTTTAATTTAATGAGGTGCAAAAATATAATTTTTATTAAAATTTAAAACCATTTTTGTAGATATTTTTAAGATTTTCAATTTACTTTTGCAGGAAGTCTTACTTTTAGTCATCTAACAACCCTTATTTATTGTGTTTTTAAAACAGTTATCTTTACTTAATTATAAGAATTTAGCCCAAATCGAATTTGATTTTGACGCTAAAATCAATTGTTTTGTTGGGAAAAACGGCGTTGGAAAAACCAATATTTTAGATGCTATTTACCATTTGGCCTACGGAAAAAGCTATTTCAATCCGTTAGCGGTTCAAAATATCAAACATGGTGAAGAGTTTTTTGTGATTGATGCTTTACTTGAAAAAAACAGTAAAGAAGAAAAAATTGTTTGCAGTTTAAAAAAAGGACAAAAAAAAACAATTAAAAGAAACGGAAAAGTTTACGATAAGCTATCTGAACATTTAGGATTAATTCCGTTAGTGATTATATCACCTTCTGATGCCGATTTAATTGTAGAAGGAAGCGAAACAAGAAGAAAATTCATAGATAGCGTTATTGCAACTTTAGACAATTCGTATTTACAATTGCTGATTCAATACCAAAAAACGTTAGCGCAACGCAATGCTTTATTGAAATATTTCGCTTTGAATCAGACTTTTGACGCGGATAATTTATCCATTTACAACGAACATTTAAGCAATTCTGGACAACTAATTTTCGAAAAAAGAAACCAATTTTTAAACGATTTTATTCCAATTTTCGAAAAACATCACACGAATATTTCTGGCGGAAATGAATCGGTTGCCTTGCGTTACGAAAGTCAGTTGTTCGAAAAAGATTTACTATCGCTTTTAGAAGAATCGTTACAAAAAGACCGAATTATACAATATACAAGTTCCGGAATTCACAAAGACGATTTGGTTTTTGAAATTGATGGTTTCCCAATTAAAAAATTTGGTTCGCAAGGCCAACAGAAATCATTTTTGATTGCTCTGAAATTGGCTCAATTCGAATTTATGAAAAAACAAAGTGGCGAATTACCGATTCTTCTTTTTGATGATATTTTCGATAAATTAGACGAAACGCGTGTGCAAAAAATCGTTACCATGGTGAATGATGCCGTTTTTGGACAAATATTCATTTCCGACACACATGCCGAACGAACGGAGATGATTATTAAAGAAACGCATCAATCGTATAAAATATTTCCAATTTAATTTTGGAACGCGGATAAAACGGATTCTACAAAACGCAAATGAAACGGATTTTGCTTTGCGTGCTTTGAGAAAAAACTTGGCGACCTTTGCGTTTAAATTTACACTAAGTATCCTTTAATTTGAAAATTACCACATAAACATTACATTTGAAAAAAATTATTCTAATGAATATTCAAACCAATTTCTCTTTAAAAAACTACAATACTTTCGGAATTGACGCTAAAGCCAAACAATTTGTTTCGGTAACTTCGATTTCTGAATTGAAAGAAGTATTGACAGCGAACAACGATATTTTTATTTTGGGTGGCGGAAGCAATATGTTGTTAACGCAAGACATTGAAAAATTAGTCGTTCATGTTAATTTGAAAGGAAGAGAAATTGTTGAAGAAAATGATGATTTTGTAATTGTAAAAGCACAAGCTGGCGAAAATTGGCACGAGTTTGTACTTTGGTGCATCGACCAAAATTTTGGCGGAATTGAGAATTTATCCTTAATTCCAGGAAATGTTGGTACGACTCCAATTCAAAATATTGGAGCTTATGGTGTGGAAATTAAAGACACTATGTTTTCTTGTGAAGCTTTAAACCTGAAATCATTAGAAATCGAAACGTTTACCAATGCACAATGTAAATTCGAATATCGTGAAAGTGTGTTCAAAAACGAATTGAAAAATAAATACATCATAACTTCTGTCAGTTTTAAATTAACGAAGAAAAATCATAAAGTTTCTACTACTTATGGTGCTATCGAAACCGAATTAAAACAAAACGGAATAGAAAACCCAACATTAAAAGACGTTAGTAACGCTGTAATTGCTATTCGTCAAAGTAAATTACCTGACCCGAAAGAATTAGGTAATAGTGGAAGTTTCTTTAAAAACCCAATTATCGCAAAAGAAGCTTACGAAAAAGCAAAAGCACTTCACCCAGAAATGCCGCATTATGTGGTTTCAGAAACCGAAGTAAAAGTTCCTGCTGGTTGGTTAATTGAACAAGCTGGTTTTAAAGGAAAACGTTTTGGTGATGCGGGTGTACATAAAAATCAAGCCTTGGTTTTAGTCAATTACGGAACTGCAACAGGAGCCCAAATTGTAGCACTTTCGAGAAATATCCAACAAACGATTTTAGAAAAATTCGGAATTGCAATAGAAGCAGAAGTTAACATTATTTAGTTGGGAGTTTAAAATCTTTGTATTCTTTTTAAAACACATAGACACATTAGGTTTGCTTTGTTTAGATTTTAGTCCGAAGCTGGACGTTTCACTCTGCATAGTTAACATAAGAAATCCGTTTAAATCTGCGTTTTGCATTAGCAAATCTGTTCTATCCGCGTGCTAAATTTTCTAACTTTAAAGATTTCTTCCATTTCTTAAATCTGTGTTCCAAAAATTTTGAATTTGTTTTTTGAGATTTGTTTGAAATTTGGGATTTGTTATTTGGATTTTAATTAATTTTGCAGTTCAAAATAGAAAAAGATGAAACTTGTATTGGTAACCATTGGACTTTTAGGACTTGCGTTTGCAGGTATCGCGATAAAAATTTGGGCAAAAAAAGACGGAAAATTTGCTGGAACTTGTGCTAGCCAAAGTCCGTTTTTAAATAAAGATGGAGAAAACTGTAGCTACTGCGGAAAAACTCCTGAACAAATGAAAGACTGCAGCGAACCTTCGCACTCTTAATTTTCAAAATTTATGATACTAACAATACTCTTAATCGCTTTTGCGGTTATCGTGTTTATTCAATTTATTTATTACCTTTTTATTTTCGGAAAATTCTCATTTGGTAAAAAAACCGAGGGAACTCCGAAACGTTTACCTATTTCCATAATTGTTTGTGCTAAAAACGAAGAAGAAAATATCAAAAAATATTTTCAATCTTTGGTTACCCAAAATTATCCAGATTACGAAATTGTCTTAATTGACGATGCTTCGAGCGATGAGACTTTGGAACTATTTGAAAGTTACGAAAAGCAATATCCGAATGTGAAATTGGTAAAAGTTCAAAACAACGAAGCGTTTTGGGGCAATAAAAAATTCGCGCTAACTTTAGGAATCAAAGCAGCAAAAAATGAGTATTTAGTATTTACCGATGCGGATTGTTATCCAGCGTCAAACGATTGGTTGTTGCAAATTTCGACTCAATTTACCAAAGAAAAAACGATTGTTTTAGGTTATGGTGCTTACGAAAAAGTGAAGAATTCTTTCCTAAACAAAATCATCCGTTTTGAAACGATGTTAACCGCTACACAATATTTTTCTTGGGCAAAAATTGGCAAACCTTATATGGGTGTTGGGCGCAATTTAGCTTATAAAAAAGAAGAATTTTTCAACGTTCGTGGTTTTATGGATCACATGAAAATTCGTTCGGGTGATGATGATTTATTTATTAATCAAGCGGCTACGAAAAAGAATACAGCAATTTTATACACACCAGAAAGTTTTACTTTTTCGGAACCAAAAACAACTTTTTCGTCTTGGGTATATCAAAAAAGAAGACACGCTACCACTGCGAAATTCTACAAAGGATTTGATAAATTTCAATTGGGATTATTTTTCTTTAGTCAGTTTTGGTTTTTAGTTTTAGCGATTGTTTTACTGGCGTTTCAATTCCAATGGATGATTGTGACTGGAATTATCGTTTTTAGATATTTATTCACTTGGATTTCTTTAGGTTATGCCGCTGGAAAACTAAAAGAAAAAGATGTGATGTATTGGTATCCAATTATTGAAATTGTGCTTATCTTTACCCAACTAAGCGTATTTTTTAGAAATCTCATCTCAAAACCTGTACATTGGAAGTAAATTCGGTAATCATTCAAGAAAACATTGAAAAAGCAAAAAAGGGAGACCAAGTTGCTTTCACGTTTTTATTGGATTTTTTCTGGAATGAAGTCTATGGATTCATGCTAAAACGCACTGAAAACGAAACCGATACCGAAGACATTGTAATTGAAACTTTCGCAAAAGCGTTTGATAAAATCGCTACCTACAATCCCGAATATGGTTTTAATACTTGGTTGATTGCGATTGCAAAAAACGTTCATATCGACATGCTTCGTAAAAAGAAATCATCTTTGTTTATTGAAATGAATGACGAAGAAGACCACCAAGCTTACAGCGTTGCTGATGATTCCAATTCTGCTGAAGACGAATTGATTATCGAGCAAAATTTAGCCCAATTACTACAATACATCAAACAATTGAAACCTGCTTATCAGGAAGTCATTCAAATGCGTTATTTTCAAGAAATGACGTATCAAGAAATGGCAGAACAAATTGATGAACCACTCAATAACATCAAAATTAAGTTACTTCGAGCTAAGAAATTGTTGGCTGAGATTATTTCGGGGAAGTAAATATTTTATTAACTTTATCTGAAGTTTAACTATTCATTAAAGCATATGAAAAATATCAAATGGCTTTTGCCCTTTATAATTTTACTTTCTTCGTGTTCTGAAAAGCAAACTAATAATATTGAGATCGAATTCAATTTTAATCACACTCTAACTTGGGATTCATCCTCTAATCGTTTTGTTGAAAATAAAAACTTTAATGATTTAAAAGTTAATTACATCAAAAACAGAGATGCAATTATTGAAAGTATATTAGATACAACATCATTAAATGTTAAAAGTTGTATAAAACAAAATAGTTGCCTAAGAAAAGGAGATTTATCAATTATTTTTATGAAATCTATTGAGTATGTAAATTTTTCAAAAATATTTTCTGGAAATCGATTTGATCATTTTTATAATTGTAATTATCCGATAGGCTTATTTGATCATATTGAACGAAATCGAATTACTTTTGTTGAAAAATTGAAAAAAGAGAAAATCGATTTTAAATAATCTTCTTTTACATTTCCTAAAACTTTCCTAAAGTTTTCTCATTTTCTAAATTCTTACTTCTAAATTCTAAATTTCTAATCGTATCTTTGCCTATCAAAATTTTGATTATGGACACGGCTATTGATAATGTTTTTCCACCAAGAGAACCCAAACCAAAATGGTTGCGCGTAAAATTACCAACAGGTAAAAACTACACCGAACTTAGAGGTTTAGTAGACAAATACAAACTGAATACAATTTGTACTTCGGGAAGTTGTCCTAATATGGGCGAATGTTGGGGCGAAGGAACCGCAACTTTCATGATTTTAGGAAATATCTGTACACGTTCGTGCGGGTTTTGTGGTGTGAAGACTGGTCGACCAGAAACGGTGGATTGGGACGAACCTGAAAAAGTAGCGCGTTCTATCAAAATTATGAACATCAAACATGCGGTTATTACTAGTGTGGATCGTGATGATTTAAAAGATATGGGTTCGATTATTTGGGCAGAAACCGTGAAAGCCATTCGCCGAATGAATCCTAATACTACTTTAGAAACGTTAATTCCAGATTTTCAAGGAAATACTAGAAATTTAGATAGAATTATTGAAGTTGCTCCAGAAGTAGTTTCCCACAACATGGAAACCGTAAAACGTTTAACACGTGAAGTTCGTATTCAAGCGAAATATGAAAAAAGTTTAGAGGTTTTGCGTTACTTGAAAGAGCAAGGCATCAAAAGAACGAAATCGGGTATCATGTTAGGTTTAGGTGAAACGGAAGAAGAAGTAATTCAAGTTTTACACGATTTAGCGGATGCAAAAGTGGATATTGTTACGATTGGTCAGTACTTACAACCAAGTAAAAAACACTTACCAGTTAAAGAATACATCACACCTGAACAATTTGCGAAATACGAAAAAATTGGAAAAGAATTAGGTTTTAGACATGTGGAAAGTGGTGCTTTAGTACGTTCTTCTTATCATGCAGAGAAACATATTCATTAAAAAGGTTATGAGGTTAGAAGGTTATAAGTTTAAAAGGGTTGGCAAAACCTCTAAACTTAATTTCCTTTTAAACTTTTAAACCCATAAACTTTTAAACTTAAGAATGAAAACAAAAATTGCTATTAATGGTTTTGGAAGAATTGGACGTAATTTGTTCCGATTGCTTTTGAATCATCCTACTATTGAAGTGGTTGCCATAAACGACATTGCCGATAATAAAACAATGGCGCATTTGGTAAAATACGATAGCATTCACGGTGTTTTGAATCATAAAGTTTCGTTTTCTGACGATTCGATTATCATTGATGATAAATCCTATTTGTTTTTTCACGAAAGAGAAATTAAAAATTTAGATTGGAAATCAGTTAATGTTGATATTGTTATTGAATCGACAGGGAAATTCAAAACGTTTGAAGATATTAACCAACATATTTTAGTTGGAGCGAAAAAGGTAATTCTTTCAGCGCCATCTGAAGTTGATGAAATAAAAACCGTTGTTTTAGGGGTTAACGAACACATTTTAGATGGAAGCGAAACGATAATTTCCAATGCAAGTTGTACGACAAATAATGCCGCTCCGATGATTAAAATCATTCAGGAATTGTGCGAAATTGAACAAGCATACATTACCACGGTTCACTCTTACACTACTGACCAAAGTTTACACGACCAACCACATAAAGATTTACGTCGAGCTCGTGGTGCAGCACAATCAATTGTTCCAACAACAACTGGAGCAGCAAAAGCTTTGACTAAAATATTCCCAGAATTAGAAGGAAAAATTGGTGGGTGTGGTATTCGAGTTCCAGTTCCTGATGGTTCATTGACCGATATTACATTCAATGTTAAACGACAAGTTTCTATTGAAGAAATCAACCAAGCATTTAAAAAAGCTGCTGAAACTAATTTTAAAGGAATCTTAGATTATACTGAAGATCCAATCGTTTCTGTGGATATTATCGGAAATCAAAACTCTTGTTTATTTGACGCGCAATTAACTTCTGTTATCGATAAAATGGTTAAAATTGTGGGTTGGTATGATAATGAAATAGGCTATTCTTCTAGATTAATTGATTTAATTACGTTCGTTTCTAAAAAATAAAGTTTTTTATTATCGCTAAAAAACTTAAATTGCAGGGTTAAATTTAACTCAGGCATTTCTTGATTAAACGACTTTTCATATTATTTCTACTCGTAACTATAAATGGTTACACGCAGTCTGTCTATAAAGATGCAGGAAAAATTAGCGATAGTACTGACTACTATTTAGAAATTGGTCTTTTTAACAAAGAAGCTAAAAAATCATATACAAAAGCCATTTTATATACCGAAAAAGCGATTGAATATGCTAAAAAAAATAAATTAGACAAAAAATTAGCCGATTGCTATCTACAACTTGCTACTATTTTTTACGAACTTGAAAAAAATGACTTAGCCATTGATTATTACATCAGAGCAATTAGCATTTTTAGCAAAAGCGAGCCAAATTCAAATATTGCACTTTCTTACTATGGTTTGGGAAAATGTTATCTTAAAAAAAACAATATCGCCTTTGCTGAAATTTACTTTGAGAAAGCAACTGTTGTTTATAAAAGTTTAAATTTCCTTGAAGCTATTGAGTTAATCAATCTTCAAAAAGCCATTATTAAAAAAGAAAAAGGAAAATACAACGAAGCCTCTATAATTTTAAAAAGAGTAATTGAGAATATTAGCGATGATGCTTTTTTGAGTACAAAAACTGAAGCTTATATTCAGTTGGGAGAAATTGAAATCATTAAGAAAAATTTTTCGCAAGCAATTAATTTTCTAAATCTTGCCAATCAAACCAACGAAGCAAACAATAACGATTACCAACTTACGAAACGTATTTACAAACTTCTTAGTACTACTTATGAAAAGAGTAAAAACATTTCGAATGCTAATTTATATCTAAAAAAATACGCTGATTTAACGGATTCAATTGGAAAATATTACAACACTTATGTTGCTGAAAATACCGTTGATAAAATTCAATTTGATAAGCAACTTAAAACGATTGAACAATTAGATAAAGAGAAAAAAAGTCAGCAAAAAACGCTACGATTTTCTAAATTGATTAGTATTTTGAGTATTGCTCTGATTTCGATTTTATCGTTATTGAGTTTATCATTATACAAAAACAACAAAATTAGAATTAGCACTAACAAACTTTTAAAAGAGAAAAACAAGGAACTAACCATTGAAAAAGAAAAAGCAGAACGAGCATCAAAAGCTAGAGCTGATTTCTTATCAACTGTAAGTCACGAACTTCGAACGCCTTTGAACGCCATTAATGGTATTACCTATCTTTTATTACAAGAAAAACCAAAAGCAAGTCAATTAAACTATTTAAAATCACTTGAATTTTCTGGAAATTATTTACTTAACTTCATCAATGACATTTTAGAAATCAACCGTTTAGAATCGGATAAAGTAGTACTCGAAAAAATAAATTTCAACTTATCCGAGCTTACAGAGAACATCGTGATTTCCTTCAAAGAATTTATACACGAAAATAACATCAAATGTCATCTAGATATTGATAAATCTATTGATTATAATTTGAAAGGTGACCCAACAAAATTATCGCAAATACTTATTAATCTTCTCAATAATGCTATTAAATTTAGTAAAAACGGAGATGTTTGGTGCACCATAAAAAAGAAAGAAGAAACAGAAAATAATGTAACTTTATTTTTTGAAATAAAAGATAACGGAATTGGAATTCCAAAAGAAAAACAAGATGCCATTTTTGACAGTTTTAGCCAAGGATCGGTTGAAATTAATCGCACTTATGGAGGAACAGGTTTAGGACTTTCCATTGTGAAGAAAATCTTAGAATTAATGGGAAGTGAAATTCACTTAACAAGTGAATCTGGAAAAGGAAGTACTTTTGGTTTTGAATTACAATTTGAAAAAGGAGTTGCAAGCAAAACTAAAATAATTGAAACTAAACCTGATATTACGCTACTAAACGAGAAAAAAGTCCTTTTAGTTGAAGACAATAAAATCAACCAAATGATTACACAAAAAATGCTTGAAAAAAGAGGCATTTCATGTAAAATTATCGACAATGGAGAAGATGCAATTGAAGATGCAAAAGTAAACAACTACGATTTAATTCTTATGGATGTTCACCTTCCAGGAATTAATGGAACTGAAGCAACTAGTGAAATTAGAAAATTCAACAACCACACACCTATTGTGGCATTAACAGCAATATCTCTTAATGAAAACAGAGAAATGCTCTTGTCCTACGGCATGAATGAAGTAATCACCAAACCTTTTGAACCAGAGCATTTCTATACGGTTGTTACCAAATACTTAACTAGTACTGAGCAATCAAATTCTTAATTAAGTTTCTTACATGAGGTTCTGCTTTTTGAGCCGCTTGTAAGACTTCTTCATGGTTTACTTCTTCGATATTATCCTCGTCACCCATATCGGTAATTACAGAAACACCAAAACATTCCATATTCATGTGACGCGCAACAATGACTTCTGGAACGGTTGACATTCCAACGCAATCTGCGCCTAAGGCTTTTACCATTTTATATTCAGCAAGGGTTTCAAAGGTTGGACCTTGTAATCCTAAATAAATTCCTGTTTTAAGATAAATATTTAAATCCTCAGCCAATTCAAATGCTTTCTCAATCATAGCTTTAGAATAAGGCTCGCTCATATTTACGAATCTTGGTCCAAAACGTTCATCGTTATGACCTCGTAATGGATGTTCGGGCATCATATTAATATGATCTGTAATCACCACAACATCTCCAACAACATATTCAGGATTAACACCTCCCGAAGCATTGGAAACAATCAATCTTTCAACTCCTAAATATTTCATTACACGAACTGGAAACGTTACTTGCTTCATATCGTAGCCTTCATAAAAATGAAAACGTCCTTGCATTGCCACCACTTTTTTCCCTTGAATGGTTCCAAAAACCAAAGCACCTTGATGACCTTGAACCGTTGAAACTGGAAAATTTGGAATTTCTGAATAAGGCAATGTATGTTCGATAGTAATATCCGCTGTAAATCCTCCTAATCCTGAACCTAAAATTACGCCGTATTCTGGAGTAAAATTGGTTTTGTTTTTAATATAACTAACTGTTTCTTGAACCTTTTCCCACATAATCTTCTATCGTTTTATCAATATTTGTATTTAAAAAAGTAGATTTTATTGGTAAATAGAACAATTGCGATTTTGGCAATAATCCGTTTAAACGAACAAAATCTTTTTCTGTTGTAATTATTTTTCTTCCGCTAGCTTTCGCTAAAATTTGCTCACAATCTTGTCTCGAAAAATGATGATGATCTGGAAACACCAAAGTATCATCCTTTTCACTTTGTAGAAAATCGAAGAACAATTTAGGTTTTGCAATTCCAGCAACCAACACTTTACTTTCTGATTGAATTTCGGAAACCAATAATTGACTATCATTTCCAAAAACATAATCATCGTACTGAATTGTAGTGAAGAAAACTTGTTGCTTTACCTTCAACTTCTCTCTGATTTTCTGCTGTGCAAGTTCGGACAAATCGTTCGGACATTTTGTGACAATTATCATATCGGCACGTTTTTTTCCTGAAGACGGTTCGCGTAAATTCCCGAAAGGCAAAATAAAATCATCACAAAACAAATCGTCATAAGCCGAAAGCAAAATATAAAACCCAGCTTTTACTTTTCTGTGTTGAAAAGCGTCATCCAATAAAATAACATCAGGCTTGTTTGAGAGTTGTAATAAATTTTCAATTCCGTTTTTACGATTGGCATCAACCGCTACTTGAATATTTGGAAATTTTGAATAAAACTGAAAAGGTTCATCACCAATAGAGCTCGCAGTTGCGTTTTCGTCCGCCAAAATAAAACCTTCAGAAGTTCGTTTGTAACCGCGACTCAAAACCGCGACTTTATATTTATCAGATAGTAAACGAATTAAATATTCGATTTGAGGTGTTTTTCCAGTTCCACCAACGCTTAAATTTCCAACAGCAATTATTGGAATAGTAAAGGAATAACTTTTGAAAATGCCTTTGTCGTAAAGCCAATTTCGGATAAACGTAATAAGCCAATACAAAAAGGCTAACGGAAAAAGTATTTTTCGAAGGAAATCCATAGGTTATTTGTCAGAATAATGTCCCATTGCAGAAACTATAGTTACCGTAACAATATTTTCTTCAACTTTATAAATCATTCTGTCTTTAGCATTAATTCTTCTGGACCAATAACCGGAAAATTCGTATTTTAAAGCTTCTGGGTTTCCATAACCTTCAAAAGGATTTTCAGTTAGTTCTACCATAATTTTCTCTATGGCTTTGATTGAATTTTTATTACCTGACTTTATATGCTTGTCTATATCTTTTTGAGCAATTTTAGTTACTTTAAGCCTAAACTTCCCCATACATCATTAGGATCAATCGTTATACAATCTCCATTTTTAATATTTTCCTCTGCTTTTTTCATTTTTGCAATAAAAGCATCGCTGTAAATACTCTTTTCTTTTTTGGTTTTTTTATCATCGGACTTAATTATCTCAACGTCTTTACCTTCGGCAAAAAAAGTCTTTGCAAACTCTAAGAAAGCTTTGCCCTTTTTTGAACGCTCGTTAATTTTTATGGTTATTGTTGTCATAACAGATGAATTTGTTTTACAAATATACAAAAATCGTGCTAATATATTTTCTACCAAAAATCATAATATAAACGAATTGAATTTTTATCTTTGATATATAAATTAAAACAAATGAAACTTTCCGATATACTTTCTATTCTTGAAGAAATGGCGCCATTAGGTTATGCCGAAGATTTTGACAATGTTGGACTTTTAGTTGGAAATCCGAATCAGGAAATTGATGGCGTTTTAGTTTGTCATGATGCATTGGAATCGGTTATTGATGAGGCGATTTCGAAAAAATGTAATTTGGTAGTTTGCTTCCATCCTATTTTGTTTTCGGGAATTAAGAAAATTACGGGTAAAAATTATGTGGAACGTGCGATTTTAAAAGCAATAAAAAATGATATTGCAATTTATGCGGTTCATACTGCTTTGGACAACCATCAAAAAGGTGTGAATAAAATTTTCTGTGATGCGTTAGGGTTGAAACTTTCGAAAGTTTTAATTCCGAAAGAAAATTACATTCAAAAATTAGTTACTTATACGATTCCAGAAAATGTTGAAAAATTGCGAAATGCCTTATTTGATGCTGGAGCTGGAACCATTGGAAATTATGAAGATTGTAGTTTTAGTTCGAAAGGAATTGGAACGTATATGGGAAATGAAAATTCGAATCCGCAAATTGGCGAACGTTTTGAATTTGTAGAAAACGAAGAAATTAAAATTGAAATGACGTTTGAAAAGCATTTACAAGGGAAAATCTTGAAAGCTTTATTCAAAAATCATGTGTATGAAGAAGTAGCTTATGAAATTTATCAATTGGAAAATAAACACCAAAATATTGGTTTAGGTCGCGTGGGTGAATTCGAAAATCCGCTTTCTGAAACCGAATTTTTGCAATTGGTAAAAGAAAAATTAGAATGTGACGGCATCAGACATTCAGCTTTTACCGGAAAATCAATAAAAAAAGTAGCTGTTTTAGGCGGAAGTGGTAGTTTTGCAATCAAGAATGCAATTTCCTCAGGAGCAGATGCTTATCTTACGGCCGACATAAAATATCACCAATTCTATGAAGCTGAAAATCAGTTACTTTTGGCCGATATTGGACATTTTGAAAGCGAAAGATTTACAAAAAATTATATTGTTGATTTTCTTAAAGAAAAAATCACTAATTTTGCACCAAATTCGCTGCAATGCGGAATTATTTTATCAGAAGAAAATACAAATCCAGTTAAGTACTTTTAAATATGGCAACAATCAAAGAGCTAAGTGTAGAAGATAAGTTAAGAGCCCTTTATGCTTTACAACTAGTTGATTCTAAAATAGACGAAATAAGAAATGTAAGAGGAGAATTGCCTCTTGAAGTAGAAGATTTAGAAGATGAAGTTGCAGGACTTTCTACTCGTTTAGAGAAACTAAAAAGTGATTTAGAGACTATTGACGATCAAATCAAAGAAAAGAAAAATGCTATCGACGAGCACAAAGCTGCGATTAAAAAATATTTAGAGCAACAAAAAAACGTTCGTAACAATAGAGAATTCAACTCTTTAACTAAAGAAGTGGAGTTTCAGGAATTAGAAATTCAATTGGCTGAAAAACACATTAAAGAAATGAAAGCTTCTATTGAGCACAAAAAAGAAGTAGTAGCTCAAACTAAAGAAAAACTAGATGGAAAACAAACCCACTTAAAACATAAAAAAGCAGAATTAAGCGACATTATGGCTGAAACTGAAAAAGAAGAAAACTTCTTATCAGCAAAATCAGAAGAATTAAGAGGTCAAATTGAAGAGCGTTTAATTGCTGCTTACGACAGAATTAGAAACAGCGTAAGAAACGGTTTAGCGGTTGTTTCTATTGAGCGTGGCGCTTCTGCTGGTTCATTCTTTACAATTCCACCACAAACGCAAATGGAAATTGCAGCTCGCAAAAAAATCATTACAGATGAGCACAGTGGAAGAATCTTAGTAGACGGTGTTTTAGCTGACGAAGAAAAAGAAAAAATGGAAAAATTATTTGCTAGCATCTAATTGAATCCTTTTCCAAATAAATGAAAGTCCTTTTTTTTTTAAAAGGGCTTTTTTTTGTTTTTATCACACAGAGTTTCACAGAGTTTTTTTTGATTTTGATTGTGTTGAAAGAGTTACACAGAGCGCTTTACTTGTCTTTTTTTTGATTCAAAATTTTATAAAGTAACTTTGTGTTACTCTGTGAAAACTTTGAGAAACTTTGTGCGACAAAAAAATCACTAAAAAAACTTATCTTTGCATTATGGAAGAAAATACAGTACGCATCAACAAATTTTTATCGGAAACCGGTTTTTGTTCTCGTAGAGAAGCTGATCGTTTGATTGAGCAAGGTAGAGTGACTATTAACGGAAAGATTCCGGAAATGGGCACTAAAGTTGCGCCTGGTGATGAAGTTCGTGTGAATGGTGAATTGGTACAACAGAAAAATGAGAAACCTATTTATTTAGCGTTTTACAAACCTGCTGGAATTGAATGTACTACTAATTTGAGCGTGCGTGACAACATTGTTGATTTCATCAATTATCCAGAGCGTATTTTTCCTATTGGTCGTTTGGATAAAGCCAGTGAAGGTTTGATTTTTATGACGAATGATGGTGATATTGTAAACAAGATTCTTCGCGCAAGAAACAACCACGAAAAAGAATATATCGTAACCGTAAACAAACCAATTACGGATAGATTTATAGACCGAATGGCAAACGGAATTCCGATTTTAGAAACGATTACCAAGAAATGTAAAGTAGAACAAATTAGCAAATACGTTTTTCGAATTATTTTAACGCAAGGTTTGAATAGACAAATTCGTAGAATGTGTGAATATTTAGATTACGAAGTAACGGCTTTAAAACGTACTCGAATCATCAACATTTCTTTAGACGTACAAGAAGGCAAATACCGAAACTTAACCGATGCTGAAATAACAGAATTAAATAGATTAATAGAACCTTCTAGCAAAACCGAAGAAGCAAGTTTACCAAGTAATAAAGGGAAGTTTACTGGGAAGAGAAATTATGGGGAGAGGAATCGATAGAAAATATATTAATTTAAAAAAGTTAACCTGAGCAAAAGGTAATTTTATTTAATATTTTTGCTAGGTGAAGTTCTTATAAGTGAATGTATTATTTCTCTGTTTTTTAAATCAAATAAATCAAAATATTCGATATCATTTATTGTTTGATTTTTATAATAGAACATTTCAGATTCTTTAAAAAAGGTCTGAGTTCCTTTTTCAATAAAGTCAAATTTTATTTTTTTATTAGGAAATAGTTCATAGACAAATTCTATTTTTTCCGTTGATGAAATTATAAGATTTCCAGTTCCATTAGTTTCGAATACTATCTGATTGCACTCATAACAGTTAAATCCATTTTCTATTAAGAAATCCCAATTACCTACAATAAAGTTTTTATTATCAATTGTAAGATTGTTTGTTTCATCCTTACAACTAATAAAAAATTGAGCAACCATTAAAATTAATAGAATTTTTTTCATAAGTGATATTTATAATTATCTATAAATTTTTCTTTTCACAATTCACAGTACTTCCTTACAATTTATAAAACCCGTTTCAAAAAAATAAAAACTTTAATATTTTAAAAACATTTCAAAAGATTTAAAACTTAAAATCATTCCAAAAACCAGCATTATATTTTACTTTTTCAAACGAATGTTCTTCCTCTTTATTTTTTATTTGAATAGGATTTTGAATGTTAAAATCATTCCAATTTGAATTTACGATAATTTCAAATTCATCTTTATCAGATGTATTGTTATAAACATTTCCACATAAAACACTTGTAGATTGTGTAATGAAATAGTACTCACCAATCTTTGTAAAATCGGTAAGTATCGATTCGTTTTTATATTCTTTTGAAGTGTATTTTGACAACGAATTCTTAAGATTAAATCCTTCTCTGAAATGTTCTGGAAACTCAGTTACTGACCAATTTTCGAAAATCTTTACAATAGCAAAATCTTTTTTATTCACGTACAAATATCCTGAATAATCACTTAAGAAAACGCGTCTTGTAAAAGTGGAATGATTTCTTGGTGATGAATAATTAATCACAAAAACTTCTTCATTGTTGTACATCTTAGTTTCTTCAATTTGAAAAATAAATTTCTGAAACTTTCCTTTTTTCAAAAAAGGCGCATATTTTATTGGACAATTGTACATCAAACCATGATATTCTCTTAAGTTGTCGGACAAAAAATCGCCTTTCTTATTCCATCTTAACTCTTTTATATTTTTTGTACTTCTGTTGATATGATTTACGTAACCTAAATCATATTGTTCGGCAAAAAAATCAAAATCGAGATAAGTAATCGTTGCAATCTTGGCTTGTATATTCGTTTTCATCGATGAATTAAAGGGATTATCAGGATAATTTTTCTCCAAAGACTCAATAACGCTTTTCATTATCTGATAAGCTGTTCTTTTTCCGTAAATAACAACTTCATTTAATTCCCTTTTTTTAAGTTCATCATCATTAGGCTCTGATAAATTAGCCGTTAGTATATCTTTAGTTTTAGAAACTTTATTCTCTTCATCTGAATCTATTATAGTGGAAGGTGTAACACTTCTAAAATAGAGATAACCATCATGCAACTCATTTAATTTACTTTCCACAAATGTAATTGGGCTAAAAAGTCGATTCCATGCTAAAATTTGCATTCCAATTTGATTTGAAGAAATGAAAACATGTGGTGACGCATTTTTTTCTTTTAAAAAATACTCAAATGAGTGCTTTTTAATTGGTGTTTTGTGCCATTTATTTTGAAGATAAATAGAATCCTCAGCCGTTACAGCAGCTAAACTATACACCTTGCTTTTTAGTTCTCCTTTAATGTAAGAACCCATTGGTACAAACTCTTTTAATATAGGTTCAGTAATTGAACTCTTATTATTTACGAAATGTACGTTGGCTCCCCAACAAATTATTTTAGCCTCAGGATTTTGTTTCAAGTAAGCCAATAAATTATCCGCCATTTGTTTATCGCGAATATTGTCATATGAAGTTGTATTGAAAGTACTTGAAATCTCTTCTTTTGAAATAGCATCGTAACCTAACTCTAAAAGACTTTTTACAATTTGATTCCAATAAAACTTTTCTTCAGAATCTTTTTGCTGACTAATTTTAGTTTTAAATGATGTTAATTCGGTTTTAAATTGCTCATAAGAAATGTCTTCTTCATCAAACATACCAGAATTAGTAATCGATTCTAAAAGCAACTCAAAATCTTCTTGTTTCAGCTTTAATTTATAATTAATTCTTTTAGAATAGTTAAAAAAATCCTTAGAAAGATTAACCGTCCCATTCTTACCAGTAATCTGATAATCAAAACCAAACAGATTTAAATTTTTCTTATTCTGATTATAAAACTCGATAAAACTTTGAAATTCATTTCTTTTTGCCCAAATAGAAAACAAAGAATTTGAAAGTGATTCCTTTACATTTTGACCTTTCTCAATATTCTTTTGCGCTTTCCATACATCATAAATTCCAGATTCAAATGCGATTGTATTAAACCCCATCTCTTGATGCAAATATTGAACGATTTTAGTTTTCATTTCAAATACATTTCCATCAAAATGCGTATTTTCTCCAAGCATAACTACTTGAATATCTTTCAATTCTTCTTTTAAGAAACTAAAATCTGTGATTTCAGGATTTTGTGAAAGATTTATTGTTTTTGGATTGAATTCTTGTGAATAGATTGTAAAACCAAATAGAATAAATAAAATAACTAGTGTTTTTTTCATTGCAATATCAGAATGTACTATTTCAAAGCATTTAAAATTTCATCATACAAAACTTGACTTTCAGAAGGTTTTTTTGTGGATGGAAGAACCAACTCTCCTTTTTCATTAAACAATAAATATCTCGGAATAAAAACACCGTTGGGTTCGTTTAAAAGTTTCTGAAGAGATTCTTGAATTTTATCTGACGTAAAAATATGATTCCCTTCTAGATGATTATTTTTAATATTTGGAAGCCATTTGGTAATTTCCTTGTCTTTATCTATTGCTAAATATAACATTTCGATATTATTTGTTTTCAAAAAGGCAAATAGCTTTTGAGAATGAGAAAACTCTTGAAAACAAGGTGCGCAATATGAAGCCCATAAATCAACAAAAACGGCTTTCCCGCTAAAATTATCTTTTATAATAGAAGTTATATCAACACTATTTACTTGTTTATTATATTCAAATTTTCCGTTTAGAAAATAACCAAAAGCATAAGGTTTGTAATCTGAAACTTTTTTATTTCTCAAATATTCTTCTAAATAAGCTGTGTATCTACTATTTGGAAATACTTTTTTAAATTGTTTAAAATCATTTTCATCTAATCTATCGTTACTAAATAAATGAACAAATAATTTTTCTTGCAAAGGCAATGGAATAAAATTATAGTAATCTCTAACATTTTTATTCTTCCATAATCCCATATCATAACGTTTTTCCTCAAAACCGCTTTCGTTCATAAATCTTGTAAATGATTGAACATTATCAAAAAAAGCAAATGTTGTAAAATTTTTAAATTTATCATCAAACGGATTAAATTCCGTCATTAAACTGTTTAATAAATCTAAAAACTCACTTTTAGGTAATTTTGTCTTTGTGAACTCCTCTTCTATTCTAAAAACATCTTCAATAATGCTTTTTGAATTATTAGCTAGTGTTGTTTCGAGATAGAGTTTTGAAATTTCATAAATATCTTTAGAGATTTCCCCTTTTTCAAAAAAAGTTTTCAATCTTTCAGATTCTAATTTATGCTCATTCTTTATAAAATTCAAAATATCAGTTCCTTTATTTGCATTAAAAATCACCGGTTTTAATTTTTGTGAAAATTTTTGGTATTTATAAATCGAATCTATATTTATTGCTAATAAAATAGAGCTATTTCTACCTTCATAATGAATCTGATATTTATTATCTTGATTTTTAGAAACATTTAAAACAATCGTTTCATTTGGTTCATACAATATATTTATTCCCGGATTAACTTTAGAAAACACAAAGTAAAGATAACCAGGATTGCTAGCATCAAATTTTAATTCAGCTTTGTTATTTTTTGTATAAATTGTGTCTGAATGATATAAAAAATAAGCCGCATTTTCATTTATTGATTTACTAACAACTATAGGAATAGAATCAGAAGCATTTTGAAATTTTAACTGAATTGAAACATTTTGAGAATAAGAAATTTGAAGAAAAAAGAACGCTAATAAAAGATATTTCATTTTTATAAGATTAATTATACAATTTTTCACTTTAGTATAACGATAATTCTTATTTGTTATTGCATAATATTAACCTCCATCACATAGTCATCCATTACATAACCATTTCCAATATCAATTATTTCATCTTTTACTTTTGAGAAGCCTAGTTTATTGTAAAAATGTATGGCATTGTTGTATTTGTTTACGTTTAAGAAAATAATATATTGGTTATTTTCGATTGCTTTTTCTTTTACAAATTCAAAGAATTGTCTTCCTAAACCTGTTCCTTGTGTTTCGGGCAACACGTAGATTTTGTGAATTTTGGTTTTGTTAGGTTCAGAGTTAATTTCATAGGAAAGAAAACCTACGTACTTATCCTTATCATCTTGTGCTAAATAAAAAACGTGTCCTTTTTGCATTAATTGGCTCAAAGCAGTTTCATCGTAGAACTTGTCAATCATGTAATCTAATTGTGCTTTGGATAAGATTTCTCCATAGGCTACAGGCCAAATTTTCTTGGTTAAGTCGATGATAATAGGAATATGTTCGGTATTTGTTTTTATCAAATTCATAGGTAATTAACTAAAAAAGTCTCGCAATATACGAGACTTTTGGTTATTAAGCTTGTCCTGTTGGACCAAAATTTAAAGGAATTGGTGGTTGTTCGCTTTCTTCAATTTTTCCGTGAGCACTTTCAAAACGGTGAATATTTTCTCCTAATGCTTTTAATAAACGTTTTGCGTGTTGAGGCGTTAAAATAATTCTAGATTTTACTTTCGCTTTTGGTACTCCAGGCATAATCGTTACAAAATCTACCACAAACTCAGAATTAGAATGATTGATAATTGCTAAGTTGGAATAGATTCCTTCAGCCGTTTGCTCGTCTAACTCGATGTTGATTTGTCCTTGTTGATTGTTATTTTCCATTTTTTTTATTTTTTAAACATATAAGTCATAGAAGTTTTTAAATGTATTTGACCTATATTATGTTATTAGTTCATTTAAGTACTATTTGAAAATCTTTTACAAGAATAAGTATTATTTGGGTAAAAAAAAAGCCTAACAGAAAATCTGTTAGGCTTTGTATTGGAATAATGAAGCTAATTAGTAGTTAAACTCTTCTTTAGCAGCCATTAACTCATTGTATTCTTCTTTAGAACCTACTATTGTATTGTCGTAGTCTCTCATACCTGTACCAGCTGGGATTCTGTGACCTACAATAACATTTTCTTTTAATCCTTCTAAAGTATCTACTTTACCTGCTACTGCAGCTTCGTTTAATACTTTAGTTGTTTCCTGGAACGATGCAGCAGAAATGAATGATTTCGTTTGTAACGATGCTCTCGTAATACCTTGAAGTACTGGAGTTGCAGTTGCTGTAATAACATCACGAGCTACTACTAAGTTTTTATCATTACGTTTTAATAACGAATTTTCGTCTCTTAACTGACGTGGAGAAATGATTTGACCTGGTTTTAAATTCTCAGAGTCACCTGCATCCTCTACTACTTTCATTCCGTATAATTTGTCGTTTTCAACAAGGAAATCGCTTGTATGAGCTAATTGATCTTCTAAGAATAAAGTATCTCCTGGATCAACAATTCTTACTTTACGCATCATCTGACGAATAACCACCTCAAAGTGTTTGTCATTGATTTTTACCCCTTGTAAACGATAAACCTCTTGAATTTCATTTACTAAATACTGTTGAACAGCAGATGGTCCTTGAATTCTTAAGATATCTTCTGGTGTAATTGCTCCGTCAGAAAGTGGAGTTCCCGCTTTAACGTAATCGTTTTCTTGAACTAAGATTTGGTTAGAAAGTTTTACTAAGTATTTCTTCACTTCACCAAATTTAGACTCGATAGCGATTTCGCGATTACCTCTCTTAATTTTTCCGAAAGTTACAACTCCATCAATTTCAGAAACTACTGCAGGGTTTGAAGGATTACGAGCCTCTAACAACTCGGTAATTCTTGGTAAACCTCCTGTAATATCTCCCGCTTTTGAAGAACGACGAGGAATTTTAACTAAAATCTTACCCGCTTTAATTTTTTCTCCATCATCTACCATAAGGTGAGCCCCTACTGGTAAGTTATAAGAACGAATTAAATCTCCATCTTTACCATAAATTAATAAAGTAGGAACTAATTTTTTATTTCTACCTTCAGAAATTACTTTTTCTTGGAAACCTGTTTGCTCATCGATTTCAACTAAGAACGATTGTCCTTGTTCTAAATCTTCGTAAGCAATTTTTCCTGTAAATTCTGAAACAATAACTCCATTATATGGATCCCATTTACAAATTGTAGTACCTTTTTCAACAACGTCTCCGTCTTTAACAAAAATACTTGAACCGTAAGGAATATAGTGTGTATTTAATAAAATTCCAGTTTTAGCATCAACTAATTTAAGCTCTGTAGAACGAGAAATTACGATATCAACTGTATTTCCATCAGCATCTTCTCCTTTAACAGTTTTTAAATCTTCGATTTCTAATTTACCAGCAAAACGAGTTACAATACTAGACTCTTCAGAGATACCTCCAGCAACCCCTCCAACGTGGAACGTACGAAGTGTTAACTGTGTACCTGGCTCACCAATTGATTGCGCTGCAATAACTCCAACTGCTTCACCTTTCTGAGTCATTTTTCCTGTAGCTAAGTTTCTTCCGTAACATTTAGCACAAATACCTTTTGTAGCCTCACATGTTAATGGAGAACGTACTTCTACTCTTTCGATTGGAGACGCTTCAATTTTCTTAACGACAGCTTCTGTAATTTGTTCTCCAGCATGAATTAATATTTCATTATCAAGAGGATTAACTACATTTTGTAAAGCTACACGTCCTAAGATTCTTTCTCCTAAAGTTTCAACGATTTCTTCGTTTTTCTTTAAAGCAGAAACTTCAATTCCTCTTAAAGTACCACAGTCTACAGAGTTTACAATAACATCTTGAGATACATCATGTAATCTACGAGTTAAGTAACCTGCATCGGCAGTTTTAAGAGCGGTATCCGCAAGACCTTTACGCGCACCGTGAGTAGAAATAAAGTACTCAAGAATCGAAAGACCTTCCTTAAAGTTAGAAAGAATTGGGTTTTCAATAATTTCACCACCACCAGCAGTTGATTTTTTAGGCTTAGCCATCAAACCACGCATACCAGTTAACTGACGAATCTGTTCTTTAGAACCCCTCGCTCCAGAATCAAGCATCATATATACCGAGTTGAAACCTTGTTGGTCTTCACGGATATTTTTCATTGCTAACTCTGTTAATTGCGCATTAGCAGAAGTCCAGATATCAATAACTTGGTTGTAACGTTCGTTATTGGTAATAAGACCCATACTATAGTTCATCGAAATTCCATCAACTTGCTCACGAGCATCAGCGATTAACTGCGTTTTTTGTTCTGGAATTCTAATATCACCTAATGAGAAAGATAATCCTCCACGGAATGCGAACTTATAACCCATATCTTTCATGTTATCCAAGAAAGCTGCTGTTGTAGGAACGTCAGTCACCGCTAAGATTTTACCAATAATATCACGTAATGATTTCTTAGTTAATACCTCATTAATATATCCTGCAGCTTCAGGTACTACTTCATTAAATAATACTCTACCTGCTGTAGTTTGAATAATTTTTGTTACTAATTCACCTTCTTCATTAAAGTCTTTTGCTCTAATTTTCACTCTAGCATTTAACTCTAATCTTCCTTCGTTTAAAGCAATATTTACCTCTTCAGCAGAATAGAAAGTTAATCCTTCTCCTAAAATTTTCATTTCTGGAGTAGACAAACGCTCTTTGGTCATATAATAAAGACCAAGTACCATGTCTTGAGAAGGTACAGTAATTGGAGCACCGTTAGCTGGATTCAAGATATTGTGAGAAGCCAACATTAATAATTGTGCCTCTAAAATAGCTTCTGGTCCTAATGGTAAGTGAACCGCCATCTGGTCACCATCGAAATCGGCGTTGAATGCCGTACATACTAATGGGTGTAACTGGATTGCTTTTCCTTCAATTAACTTAGGTTGGAATGCTTGAATACCTAAACGGTGAAGCGTAGGAGCACGGTTTAATAATACAGGATGTCCTTTAATTACATTCTCTAAAATATCCCATACTACAGGCTCTTTTTTGTCGATAATTTTCTTAGCCGACTTAACTGTTTTAACGATTCCTCTCTCGATTAACTTACGAATAACGAATGGTTTGTATAGTTCAGCAGCCATATCTTTTGGAAGACCACATTCGAACAATTTCATTTCTGGTCCAACGACAATTACTGAACGAGCAGAATAATCCACACGTTTTCCTAATAAGTTTTGACGGAAACGACCTTGTTTACCTTTTAATGAATCTGATAAAGATTTTAATGGTCTGTTTGATTCTGTTTTAACAGCAGAAGCTTTACGTGTATTATCAAATAATGAATCTACCGATTCTTGTAACATACGTTTTTCGTTTCTTAAGATAACTTCTGGAGCTTTAATCTCCATTAATCTTTTTAAACGGTTGTTACGGATGATAACTCTTCTGTATAAATCATTTAAATCTGAAGTTGCAAAACGACCTCCATCAAGTGGTACTAACGGACGTAATTCTGGTGGAATAACTGGAATTACTTTTAAAATCATCCATTCAGGACGGTTTTCTCTGTTTAAGTTAGACTCACGGAATGATTCTACAACATTTAAACGTTTTAATGCTTCTGTTTTACGTTGTTTAGATGTTTCGTTATTAGCTGCGTGACGTAAACTATAAGAAAGTTCATCTAAGTCTGTACGTGCTAATAAATCCATAATACATTCAGCACCCATTTTAGCGATGAATTTATTTGGATCGTTATCATCTAAATATTGATTTTCCATTGGAAGTGTATCTAAAATATTTAAATACTCTTCTTCCGTAAGGAAATCTAATCTTTGTAATGATTCGCCATCAGCATTTTTAGCAATACCTGCTTGAATTACTACGTATCTTTCGTAGTAAATAATCATATCTAATTTCTTAGATGGTAAACCTAAAATATAACCAATTTTGTTTGGTAACGAACGGAAGTACCAGATGTGAGCGATTGGCACAACAAGGTTGATGTGTCCTACTCTATCTCTACGTACTTTTTTCTCTGTTACTTCAACACCACATCGGTCACAAACGATTCCTTTGTAGCGAATTCTTTTATATTTTCCACAAGCACATTCGTAATCTTTAACAGGTCCGAAAATACGCTCACAGAAAAGACCATCTCTTTCTGGTTTGTGTGTACGATAGTTGATAGTCTCTGGTTTTAAAACCTCACCTCTAGATTCTCCTAAAATAGATTCTGGAGAAGCTAATCCTATCGTGATTTTGTTAAACCTTTTGATTTGGTTTTTATCTTTATTATTTCTATTATTCATCATAGTTTTTACTATTGATTTACTTTGCAATTAAAAATTGATTTAGAACAGTTGTAGCCAAGCTACTTTCCTGTTGACTCGAATTACTTCTCTAAACTTCAAACCTAAAATTTTGAAGTGCTAATTATAAAAACCCAAAGGTTTAAATAAAAAATCGGAACGGTTTACGGTTATAAATCCTTAAAAACTTATTATAAATAAGTATTCAGCTCCGAGAAATCGGAACTGAATACTGCATTCTTATTTATTCTTCTAATCTGATGTCTAATCCAAGACCTTTCAATTCATGCATTAATACATTGAATGATTCTGGTAATCCTGGTTCTGGCATAGTTTCTCCTTTTACGATAGCTTCGTAAGTTTTAGCTCTACCAATTACGTCATCCGATTTAACAGTTAAGATTTCTCTTAAAGTACTTGATGCACCGTATGCTTCAAGTGCCCAAACCTCCATTTCTCCAAAACGCTGACCTCCAAATTGAGCCTTACCTCCTAATGGTTGTTGCGTAATTAACGAGTATGGACCAATAGAACGTGCGTGCATTTTATCATCTACCATGTGTCCTAATTTCAACATGTAAATTACACCCACAGTTGCACGTTGGTGGAAACGCTCTCCAGTTCCTCCATCATACAAGTAGGTATGACCGAATCTTGGAATTCCAGCTTCGTCTGTAAATTCATTAATTTGATCTAAAGTAGCACCGTCAAAAATTGGAGTAGCAAATTTCTTGTTCAGTTTTTGTCCAGCCCAACCAAGAACTGTTTCATAAATCTGTCCAATGTTCATACGAGATGGTACCCCAAGTGGATTCAATACGATATCAACAGGTGTTCCGTCTTCTAAGAATGGCATATCTTCATGACGAACGATTTTAGCAACAATACCTTTGTTACCGTGACGTCCTGCCATTTTATCCCCTACTTTTAATTTACGTTTCTTAGCGATGTAAACTTTAGCAAGTTTTAAAATTCCAGAAGGTAATTCATCTCCAACTGTAATAGTAAATTTCTCTCTTCTTAACCAACCTTGTAAATCGTTTAATTTGATTTTGTAGTTGTGAATTAAGTCGTTTACCATTGCATTAGTATGCTCATCTGTTGTCCACTGACCTTTAGTTAAGTGAGCAAAATCTTCTACACCTTGTAACATTTTTTTAGTGAATTTTTTACCTTTTGGTAATACTTCTTCACCTAAATCGTTCATTACACCTTGAGAAGTTTTACCATCGATGATAACAAATAATTTTTCAATTAATTTGTCTTTCAAGTCGTTGTACTTAACTTCGAATTCTGTTTCTAATTTATCAACATCTTCTTTATCTTTAGAACGTTTTCTCTTATCTTTTACTGCTTTCGCAAATAATTTTTTATCTAAAACCACACCGTGTAAAGATGGAGATGCTTTTAATGAAGCATCTTTTACATCACCTGCTTTATCACCGAAGATAGCTCTTAAAAGTTTTTCTTCTGGAGTAGGATCTGATTCTCCTTTTGGTGTAATTTTTCCGATTAGAATGTCGCCAGGTTTAACCTCAGCACCAATTCTAATCATACCGTTTTCATCTAAATCTTTAGTAGCTTCTTCAGAAACGTTAGGAATATCATTAGTTAATTCTTCGTTACCTAATTTAGTATCACGAACTTCTAATGTATAATCATCAATATGCAATGATGTAAAAATATCATCACGTACTACTTTTTCAGAAATTACGATAGCATCCTCGAAGTTGTAGCCTTTCCATGGCATGAACGCCACTTTTAAGTTTCTTCCGATTGCTAATTCTCCGTTTTGAGTAGCATAACCTTCACATAATACTTGACCTAATTGAACTCTGTCACCTTTTCTAACGATAGGTTTTAAGTTGATACAAGTACTTTGGTTGGTTTTTCTATATTTGATTAATTGATATGTTTTCTCATCTGTATCAAAACTAACCATACGCTCTTCTTCAGTTCTGTCGTATTTGATAGTGATCATATCGGCATCAACATACTCAACAGTTCCGTTTCCTTCCGCATTGATTAATACTCTTGAATCAGAAGCAACTTGTCTTTCTAAACCAGTACCTACGATTGGAGCCTCAGGACGTAATAATGGAACGGCCTGACGCATCATGTTAGATCCCATCAACGCACGGTTCGCATCATCATGCTCTAAGAAAGGAATCAATGAAGCTGAAATCGAAGCAATTTGATTTGGAGCAACGTCTGTATAATGAACGGCAGTTGGAGCAACCACTGGGAAATCTCCTTCTTCACGTGCAATAACATTCGTAGCGGTAATTTTACCTTTAGCATCCATTTCAATGTTTGCTTGTGCAATCATTTTACCTTCTTCTTCTTCAGCGCTTAAATAAACTGGAGTCGATTCTAAATCAACCACACCATCCGTTACTTTACGGTAAGGCGTTTCGATGAATCCCATTCCATTTACTTTAGCATAAACTCCTAAAGATGAAATAAGTCCAATGTTTGGTCCCTCAGGAGTTTCAATTGGACAAAGTCTTCCGTAGTGCGTGTAGTGAACGTCACGAACCTCGAAACCAGCTCTTTCTCTAGATAAACCTCCAGGTCCAAGGGCAGATAAACGACGTTTGTGAGTAATCTCTGCTAATGGATTCGTTTGATCCATGAACTGAGATAACTGGTTAGTTCCAAAGAATGAGTTAATTACCGATGATAATGTTTTAGCATTAATCAAATCGATAGGTGTAAACACTTCGTTATCACGAACGTTCATTCTCTCACGGATAGTTCTAGCCATACGAGCTAAACCTACACCAAACTGAGCTGATAATTGCTCACCAACTGTTCTTACACGACGGTTTGATAAGTGATCAATATCATCAATCTCAGCTTTGGAGTTGATTAATTCGATCAAATATTTAACGATTGTAATAATATCTTCTTTCGTTAAAACTTGTTTTTCCATAGGAATATCAAGGTTTAACTTTTTGTTCATTCTGTAACGACCTACTTCACCTAAGTTATAACGTTGGTCAGAGAAGAATAATTTATCTATAATACCACGAGCCGTTTCCTCATCAGGCGGTTCCGCGTTACGTAATTGTCTGTAAATGTGTTCAACAGCCTCTTTTTCAGAGTTTGTTGGGTCTTTTTGTAACGTATTGTGAATAATTGTGTAATCAGCCGCATTGTTATCCTCTTTATGTAAAAGAATAGTTTTTACGTCTGCTTCAATTATTTCTTCGATATTATCTTTATCAAGAATCGTATCACGATCTAAGATAATTTCGTTACGCTCAATAGAAACTACTTCACCAGTATCTTCATCAACGAAGTCTTCATGCCATGTATTTAATACACGTGCAGCAAGTCTTCTTCCTGCATATTTCTTGATACCTGTTTTAGATACTTTAATTTCTTCAGCTAAGTCGAAAATTTCTAAGATATCTTTATCTCTTTCAAATCCGATAGCTCTGAATAAAGTAGTTACAGGTAATTTTTTCTTTCTATCGATATACGCATACATAACGTTATTGATATCGGTAGCGAATTCAATCCAAGAACCTTTAAAAGGAATAATTCTGGCAGAATATAATTTAGTTCCATTTGCATGGAAAGACTGACCAAAGAATACACCTGGAGATCTATGTAATTGCGATACAACTACACGCTCAGCACCATTAATTACGAATGTACCGCTAGGCGTCATATATGGTATTGTTCCTAAATACACATCTTGAACGATTGTTTCAAAATCCTCGTGTTCAGGGTCAGTACAATATAATTTTAATCTAGCTTTTAGAGGCACACTATACGTTAAGCCTCTATCAATACACTCTTCGATGGTATATCTAGGTGGATCAATAAAATAATCTAGGAATTCTAATACGAATTGATTTCTCGTATCCGTAATTGGAAAATTTTCCATGAAGGTATTATACAGCCCTTCGTTGCCTCTTTCGTCAGATTTAGTTTCTAATTGAAAAAAATCTTTAAACGATTTCACTTGAATATCTAGAAAATCTGGATATTGTGGAATGTTTTTTGTTGAAGCAAAATTTAATCTTTCAGTCTGATTAGCAATCATCAATGGATAAAATTTTGATTTAAAAAAAGTAATTTTTGTGTAAATACACTGTTTTAACAATACTTCCTTTTAAATAAACAATACATCTTTAAAATAAACCAGGAAAGATAGTTTAATTTTTTTCTTCGTTATTGTTTACTTTTAAACGCATAAAAAATACAATAATTTAATATACGCAAAATGGTTTAGGTCTTTGAGAACACTCTCAAGACCTAAACCTAGCTTATTTATGAGTATAAATTATTTTAACTCAACTACAGCTCCTGCTTCTTCTAAAGCTTTCTTAAGACCTTCAGCCTCATCTTTAGAAACTCCTTCTTTAACATTTGTTGGAGCAGCATCAACTAAATCTTTAGCTTCTTTAAGACCTAAACCTGTTAATTCTTTAACAGCTTTAACAACTCCTAATTTAGAAGCACCAGCGTCTTTTAATACTACTGTAAATTCTGTTTGCTCAGCAGCAGCACCAGCATCTCCTCCACCTGCAGCAACTACTACAGCTGCAGCAGCAGGCTCGATACCATACTCATCTTTTAATATTGTTGCTAATTCGTTAACTTCTTTAACTGTTAAGTTAACTAATTGTTCTGCGAATTGTTTCAAATCTGCCATTTTTTCTATCGTTTAAAATGTTTTGTAAAAAATATAATTTATTTGTGCGTACTTATTATTCTGCTCCTTCTTCCTTGTTAGGTTGATTTTGAAGAGCTGCAATAACTCTTTGAGCAGGAGATTGTAATAATCCAATAATTTCTGCGATAACTTCTTCTTTAGATTTGATAGCTACTAAGCTGTCTAATAAGTTGTCACCGATGTAAATTTCTTGGTTAATATAAGCTCCTTTAAAGATTGGTTTTTCACCTTTCTTACGGAATTCTTTAATGATTTTTGCTGGTCCATTAGCTGTATCAGCAATAAACATAGAAGTATTTCCTTTAAGAACTGATGATAAATCACCAAAGTCGTTATCAGAAGCTTCCATTGCTTTTTCTAACAATGTGTTCTTAACAACTTCTAATTTAATACCAGCTTTAAAACAAGCTCTTCTTAAGTTTGAAGTAGTATCTGCATCTAGTCCTGAAATGTCTGCTAAATAAACAACATTCACATCCGCTAACTGTGCAGTTAAATCTTCAATAGCGATTGATTTTTCTTCTCTAGTCATACTAAAAATTTTTAACTACCAATTATACTGCTTTAGGATCTAAAGCAATAGCAGGACTCATTGTACAAGATAAGTGAATAGACTTAATATATGTACCTTTAGCTGCAGTTGGTTTTAATTTGATTAATGTTTGAACGATTTCGTGTGCATTTTCGTAGATTTTATCTGCATCAAAAGATACTCTACCTATTCCAGCGTGAACGATACCAGTTTTATCAACTTTGAAATCGATTTTACCAGCTTTTACTTCTGCAACAGCTTTAGCAACATCCATAGTTACAGTTCCTGTTTTAGGGTTAGGCATTAAACCTCTTGGTCCTAAAACACGTCCTAATGGACCTAATTTACCCATAACAGCTGGCATAGTGATGATTACATCAATATCTGTCCAACCGTCTTTGATTTTTTGAAGATAATCATCTAAACCTACGTGGTCTGCACCAGCAGCTTTAGCTTCCGCTTCTTTATCTGGAGTAACAAGAGCTAAAACTCTTACATCTTTACCAGTTCCGTGAGGTAATGTTACAACCCCTCTTACCATTTGATTCGCTTTTCTAGGATCTACCCCTAATTTCACTGCGATATCAACAGACTCGTCAAATTTTGCAGAAGCAACTTGTTTAATTAATGCAGAAGCATCTCTTAAAGTGTAAAGTTTGTTCTTCTCAATTTTTGCTGCAGCCTCTTTTTGCTTTTTTGTCAATTTTGCCATTGTCTAATTTCTTTTTAGAGATTAAAAAGGAGCATTTCCTGTTACTGTTATACCCATAGATCTAGCTGTTCCAGCAATCATACTCATCGCTTTTTCGATTTCGAAAGCGTTTAAGTCTGCCATTTTGTCTTCAGCAATAGTTCTAATTTGATCCCAAGTAACGTTAGCTACTTTTTTACGGTTAGGTTGCCCTGAACCAGACTTTAATTTTGCTGCTTCTAATAATTGAATTGCAGCAGGTGGCGTTTTAACAACAAAGTCAAAAGACTTGTCTTTATACACAGTAATTTGTACTGGTAAAACTTTGCCAGGCTTATCTTGCGTTCTAGCATTAAATTGCTTACAGAACTCCATGATGTTAACCCCAGCAGCCCCCAAAGCAGGTCCAACCGGTGGCGATGGATTCGCAGCACCTCCCTTAACTTGTAGTTTAACTACTTTACTAACTTCTTTTGCCATTTTTAAAAAAATTTAGCACATCTATCAATTGGAAGCGATTGATGTGATTTATATATGTAACGAAAATTATACTTTTTCAACTTGCATGAAACTTAACTCTAAAGGTGTTTTTCTTCCGAAAATCTTCACCATTACTTCAAGTTTACGCTTTTCTTCATTTACTTTTTCAATAGTTCCATTGAAACCATTGAAAGGTCCGTCTACCACTTTTACTGTTTCACCAACAGCATAAGGAATAGCAACATTATCTACTGTTACTGACAATTCATCTACTTTACCTAACATTCTGTTTACTTCAGATTGTCTTAATGGCACAGCATCACCACCTTTAGTTTCACCTAAAAAACCGATAACACCTGGAATCGATTTGATGATATGAGGAATTTCACCTGTTAAGTTAGCTTCGATCATAATATAACCAGGAAAGTAAACTTTATCCTTAGCTATTTTTTTCCCATCTTTAACTTGAACTACTTTTTCAGTAGGAACAAGAACTTGAGAAATATAATCAGCCATACCTAATCTTGCTGCTTCCGTTTCAATGTAAGCCTTAACTTTGTTTTCCTGACCACTTACAGCTCTTACTACATACCACTTATTAACATTATTATCAGCCATACTGTAAGTACTATTTTAAAATGTTAAAAAAACCTTCAAGAGCTTTTACAAATAATTCATCAACACCCCAAGTTAATAGAGCGAAAACAATTGAAAATACAGCTACAATAATTGTCAAACGTTGTACATCTGCCCAAATTGGCCAAGTAACATTCGTTTTCAATTCATGAAATGCTTCAGATATGTAATTAACTACTTTTGTCATTTTAATCTTTATTTGCACGGGCGGAGGGATTCGAACCCCCATCAATGGTTTTGGAGACCACTATACTAGCCCTTGTACTACGCCCGTTTGTTAAAAAACCAGCAGCGAACTGCTGGTTTTAATTATTATCGACTTATAATTAGTCTAAAATTTCAGTAACCTGACCAGCACCTACTGTTCTACCACCCTCACGGATAGCGAAACGTAAACCTACTGATAAAGCGATAGGGCTTAACAAAGTAACATCAATTGTTAAGTTATCACCAGGCATAACCATCTCTACACCAGCTGGTAAAGAAATAGTACCCGTTACGTCAGTTGTACGTACGTAGAACTGTGGACGGTAGTTATTGTGGAATGGAGTATGACGTCCACCTTCTTCTTTTTTCAAGATATATACCTCAGCTTTGAAGTGAGCGTGTGGTTTAACAGATCCTGGCTTAACAATAACCATTCCTCTTTTGATATCTTCTTTAGCGATACCTCTTAATAATAAACCTACGTTATCTCCAGCTTCACCTCTATCAAGGATTTTACGGAACATCTCAACTCCTGTAATAGTAGAAGTTAATTTATCAGCTCCCATACCAATGATTTCAACAGCATCACCTGTATTAGCAACTCCTGTTTCGATACGACCTGTAGCTACAGTTCCACGACCAGTAATTGTAAATACGTCTTCAACTGGCATTAAGAAAGGCTTATCAACATCACGAGCTGGTAATTCAATCCAGTTGTCAACAGCTTCCATTAATTCCATGATAGTAGCAACCCATTTTGGATCACCATTCAATCCACCTAAAGCAGAACCTTGGATAACTGGACCATTATCACCATCATATTGATAGAAAGATAATAAATCTCTAATTTCCATTTCTACTAATTCCAATAATTCAGCATCATCAACCATATCCACTTTGTTCATGAATACAACCATTCTAGGCACACCTACTTGACGACCTAAAAGGATGTGCTCTCTTGTTTGTGGCATAGGACCATCTGTAGCAGCAACTACTAAGATAGCACCGTCCATTTGAGCAGCACCTGTAACCATGTTCTTAACGTAATCCGCGTGACCTGGACAGTCAACGTGAGCGTAGTGACGGTTAGCTGTAGAATATTCTACGTGAGATGTATTAATAGTAATACCTCTTTCTTTTTCTTCTGGAGCATTATCAATTTGATCAAATGATTTTGCTTCTGATAAACCAGCATCAGCTAATACTTTAGTAATTGCAGCTGTTAACGTAGTTTTACCGTGGTCAACGTGTCCGATAGTTCCAATATTTAAATGGGGCTTCGAACGATCAAAGGTTTCTTTTGCCATGATTTAATAATTTAATCTTAGTTATATATTAGTGTTCAAAAAATAAACTTTTTTAAGAGCCAATGACGGGAATTGAACCCGTGACCTCTTCCTTACCAAGGAAGCACTCTACCCCTGAGCTACACCGGCTTTTGTGTATTCAGAAGTTAGCCATCAGAATTCAGAAAAACCAAATCCTTCTCTCTAAATTCAAAATCTCGTGGGGAGAGCAGGATTCGAACCTGCGAAGACGTAGTCAGCGGATTTACAGTCCGCCCTCGTTGGCCGCTTGAGTATCTCCCCAAACCTTTTATATTAAGCTACTTACAACTTTGAGCCGATGGAGGGACTCGAACCCACGACCTGCTGATTACAAATCAGCTGCTCTAGCCAGCTGAGCTACACCGGCAACTTAAATATAAAAAGTCCGCTATTTCTAACGGACTGCAAATGTATATAATTTATTTTTGAATCAAAACATTTTTTATGTTTTTTTTCTTTTTATGAATGCGCTCTTAATTTTTCTTTTCTTTTTAAGATTACTCGCTCTAAAGAATCAACAGATAAATCTACTCCCTCTTCAAAACTTTTTGCTGTTTTTTTAACTACAAAATCGTCTCCTGGAACATTAATTTTTATCTCTACTGTTTTATTTTCTTTATCACTCGTATTTTCAAGCCTCAAAAAAACTTCAGCCGAAACTATTTTATCATAATATTTTTCCAATTTATCCATTCGCTCTTGAATGAAATCTACCAATTTTCTGTCTACATTAAAATTTACTGCTTGCACATTAACTTTCATAATTCTGTTAATTAAAATGGTTATACAATAGAGTTATTTTTTGTTTCTAGGATGCGCTTCTTGATACACTTTTTTTAATTCAGCCAAACTGCTGTGGGTATATATCTGAGTAGACGACAAACTAGCATGACCTAATAACTCTTTTACGGAATTTAAATCGGCTCCATTGTTCAACAAATGTGTTGCAAAGGAATGCCTAAGAACGTGGGGACTCTTCTTTTCTTTTTTCGAGACAGCACTAAAGTAGTCATTTATTAACCGATAAACAAACGATTCGCTTACTTTATTTCCAGTTTTAGATAAAATTAACATCTCTTTATCGTTAATTACCTCTAAATGATTTCGTTGTTCCTTGTACATCTTATACAAATTTAACGTACAATCTAACATTGGAATAATTCGCTCTTTATTTCTTTTTCCAACAACCCGAATTGTTTTTTGAATTTCGTTTACACTATTTAACTGTAAATTTATCAACTCAGCCCTTCTTATTCCTGTAGCATAAAAAAGTTCAATCACAAATCTATTTCGAACACCTTCGAAGTCACTTGAATAATCATTATCTAAAAAAACATCTTGTAACTCTTTTTCGGAAAAAGGAATTTGAACTTTCTTGGCTGTTTTTAATGATTTATGTTTCAATAAAGGATTAACCGAAATCTGCTTTACTTTTAAAAGAAACTTATAATACGATTTTAATGCTGATATTTTTCGATTGACCGAAGTGGTTGAAATATTTTGCTCTACTAAAGTTACTATCCAATTTCTAACATGTGGATAAATAACTTCATCGAGATTTACAGATTGACCAGTAAGATATTCTTGAAAAGATTTGATATCATCTAAATACGCACGAACCGTTAAAGGAGAATAATTCTTCTCTTTAACCAAATAATCTTGATATGCTTGTAGATTTGTAGACATAAAAAAACCGCTAACAACAAAGTTACACTTTATTAGTTAGCGGTTAGTATAGTTTATTCAAAAATTAACTCTCTAATGAGTCTCTTAATCCTTGAATGTAAGATGCTTTTTGGATCTTAGCTCTGTTTACAACAGATGGTTTAATGAAAGCTTGACGTGCACGTAACTGACGAACAGTTCCTGTTTTATCAAATTTTCTTTTATAGCGCTTTAATGCTCTATCGATATTTTCTCCGTCTTTAATTGGTATAATTAACATAATATAGACACCTCCTCTCGTTAAGGGTGCAAATGTAGAAAATAATTCTGAATTAAAAATTATAAATTAAAAATTATAAATTAAAATTATTTAACTGCTGGTGTATAATTCTGATTATCAATTATCATTTTTGATAAAATTTCTTTCAGAATCTCAGAAGTTCCTCCACCAATTGGACCTAAACGACTATCTCTTAATAAACGTGCTAATGGATACTCTTCCATGTAACCATAACCACCTAGCATTTGCAAGCAATCGTAAATAGCTAAATCAGCCACTTTAGTCGATTTTAATTTTGCCATAGTAGCTTCTTTAACTACATATTCACCTTTATCTAAACGAGCTACAGCAGCATAGTTAAATATTTTACAATGTTCTACTTCTGTTGCATGCTCTACCATTGTATGTCTTAAAGCTTGAAACTTGTTGATTTTACTACCAAAAGCTTCACGTTGCGACATGTATTCTATAGTATACTCAAGCGCATATTCTGCTCTTGCATGAGCGTTGATTGCCATAATTAAACGCTCTAAAGCAAAATGCTGCATAATGTATGGAAAACCTTTTCCTTCTTCACCCATTAAATTTTCTAGAGGAATTTCAACATTATCAAATGCAAGTTCAGCAGTATCTGATGCTCTCCAACCTAATTTATCTAGCTTAGTAGCAGAAATACCTGGGTTTTTTGCATCTACTAAGAAAATACTAATTCCTTTATTCCCTAATTCTGGGTTTGTTTTAGCGGCTACAACATAGTAATCAGCATAAACTCCGTTTGTGATAAATGTTTTAGAACCATTGATTACAAATTTATCTCCACTTCTTACCGCTGTTGTTCTCATCCCAGCAACATCACTTCCACCGAATGGCTCTGTAATACACAAAGCTCCAATTTTTTTTCCAGCAATACTTGGCGCTAAATAATCTTGTTTAATTCTTTCATCTCCTTCAGCATTTAAATGTGTCATTGCTAAATAAGCATGTGCCCACATAGCTGCAGCAAAACCAGAAGATTTTACTTTTTGAAGTTCTTCTAAAAATATAACAGTGTAGAATAAATCTAAATTCATTCCTCCATACGCTTCAGGATAATTTAATCCAAAGAAGCCCATTTCTCCAAATTTTTCCCAAATAAAACGCTCAATAGTTCCTGTTTTTTCCCATTTTTCAATGTGAGGAACCACTTCTTTATGTAAAAAATCTCTAAAACTTTGTCTGAATAATTCGTGTTCTTCTGTGAAATACATTGAATTCATAAATCTGTAATTGTATAGGTTGTTTTATTGGTAATATTTTTAAAAATCCAAATATAAGGCGATTATTTTTATTTTTTCGTTAGGCATTCCCTTAATTTTTGTTAAATCATCAATATTCTTAATTCCATTATTCATGGTTCTATAAATGACAATTTCTTTAGCCAATGCATAATTAAAATAGGGAAATTTTGCCAATTCTTTCTGAGACAAATCATTAATTGCAATTTTACTCAATCCGTTTTGAGTTTTTACGGTAAATCTTTTTTCTAAATCCGCCAAAGCTTCTGGGCTAATTCCCCACATAAACTGAAATTGCTCCATACTCACAAAACATCCCAACTTCTCTTTTTCTAATAAAATCTTATCCGCTAATTTTTCCCCAATACCATACACTGCAATTAAATCTTCTCGAGTTGCTGTGTTTATATCTTTTTGGATGATTTTTTCTTTTTCCTTTGGTAAAAACTTATGAAACTTTTCTGAAGCAACATTGGTCTTATTTTTTACCCAATCTGGAAATTTGAAATAAGGGCTAATTTTAGAAAGAAATGCATTTGAAACTTTAGTAACTTGTTGAAAATCTTCTGCTGAGTTTACAAATTTTCCAGTTTTACGAAAAGCATGTAAACGATCAATTTCTTGAATTGTCATTCCTAACTTATATCCTTTGTAGTCTGTTATATAATTTGGATTAAAAGGATAAATTGTATCTTTTTTTGTTGATTGAATACTTTTCAAGCTATCAATTTCATTTTGAACTAACAACCAAGCTTTATCTTCAGGATTATTTTTTGTTGACGTAAAATTATCCTTAAAAAGAAAATAACTTAACTGTACCAAAATGATGATTGCAAATAACAAGAAAATCCCACTTCGGTGTTCTCTTGAAAACATGAAGTAGGATTTTATTTTATTCATTTTACTTTTATTTAATCGTTTTTTCTAACTGATTCCTCATCATTATCAGAGAAGGAATCTGGTTCCTGTACAGGTGGAGTTTTTAAAACTTTATAGAAAAAATAAAGTGTTAAACAAATAACAATTCCTTGTGCCAAAACCATTGTAATTAATGCTGCTGAATTCATAATGTAGCTCTCCCTTCTTTAACACGTTTCTTGTAAGCAACGTAAACAATTATTGAAATAAATACAAAAAGTGACAACAATAACATTCTTCCTATAAATTTATATAATGTATTGTTTGTAAAATTCCCTTTCGCAATTGCATCACCTGGTTTGATAACATCTCCAACTTTTACAATAGCTTCTTGATTTAAACTTGAATCAAATTTATATTCTTTTGTATCATTGAATTTTTCAACAAGAACTTGATTCGACACTTTATCAAATTTCTTTCTTTCGCTTTCAAATTCAAATTTTATATAATCCGATTTTACCTCAATAACTTTTCCAGAAACAGCACCCGAACCTTCAAAGTTTTCAGCAAAATAATTATCGGCAAACCATTCTTTATTATTGGTATCGTTGTTCTTAATTTGATTAACCCAATCTGGAATACTTGACACCAAAACAGCACCTAATAATAATGGTGTAATAATCAAAATTACATATTTAAAGAATTTAGGCAATTTGATATCAGCTCCTTTGTTGATTTCTTCCCACCCTCTGTTAATTCCAAAGATATAAGAAAACAATACGGTTTCTAAGAAAGCAAATACAACCAAACTCACAGTTCCTGCCCAATAGTCATATTGATCAAAAACTCCTTGATTATAGAAAATAACCGTTGGTAATCCCATAATTAAAGCTAAGGCTCCAAAAGACCATGCTCCTTTATTTTTAGACCAGCCAAATTCATCAGACATGAATCCCATCCATGGGGTTCCCATAGCTAATGAAGAAGTAATTCCGGCAAAGAATAAAAGTCCGAACCAAAAAACACCAGCTAAGATAGCTAAAACACCACCCCATTGTTGGAACAAATAAGGCATTGTTTGGAAAGCCATACCAAAACCTGCATTTTGAATAACCCAATCTAATCCTAAGTATCCAGCAGCAATAGGAATAACAATTAAAGAACCTAAAACCACTTCAACGAACTCATTCATAAATCCAGCAGATACAGCATTTAATGCCACATCATCTTTTTCTTTTAAGTAAGCCGCATAACAATGAATGGTTCCCATACCTACTGACAGCGTAAAGAAAATTTGACCTGCAGCAGCTAACCAAACCTTAGGATTTGCCAATGAATCAAATTGTGGTGTCCATAAGAAATTTAGACCATCCCATGCATTTGCATTTGGAAAAATATCTGAAGCTCCGCTAGTTCCTAAAGTAACTCCTCTTACGGCTAAAATTACACCGAATAAAATCAATAATGGCATTCCAATTTTGGCAACTTTCTCGATACCTCCTAAACCTTTAGATAAAATCCAAGTATTTAATAATAAACATAAAATGTAAAAGATAACTGCTTCGTAAGGAATTCCAGTAGTAGATTGAGAAATATCCACATAAGAATTGAAGAATCCTGCTACGTCTGCTTGACTCATTCCGTCAAATGTTCCTACAATTGAGTGATACACATAAGACATTGTCCAAGACTCGATATAACAGTAATATGCAGCAACGGCAATATTAGTAAAAATTCCAAAAACACCTATATATTTCCATACACGACCTTTAGCCATTGTATCTAATATATAAGGTGTACTGTGGTTACCAAATTTTCCACCGAAACGACCTGTTGACCATTCAATCAACAATAATGGGATTCCCATTAATAAAAAACAAACTAAATAAGGAATAATAAAGGCCCCTCCACCATTTTGAACTGCTTGAACCGGAAATCTTAAAAAATTCCCTAATCCAACAGCATTTCCAGCCATAGCCAAGATTAGTCCTACGCGTGAACCCCACGCTTCTACTTTTGCTGCCATATAATTTTATTGGTTGTTAATGCTTCAAAGATAATAAAAGTATCTAAAATTCAAATAAAACTTACACTTAATGAAATTTTATAAGTCAAAAACTGAACTTCTTTTAGTTTTTATCATATCTTTTAACTTTAAAAGGAATGCCAAAGTAAGATACAATCCAAATCCTAAACCTACTGTTATAAAAGATATGTAAATAAAAAACAAACGCACGTTAGTAGCACGCATACCCAAACGGTCGGCCAAACGTGTGGCCACAAAAAATCCATGTTTTTCAAAAAAATGCAATAGGTTTTGAACCATTTTTAATATTTTTTCCAAAAATACGATTATTTTTTAAGTATAAAATGTCCGATAGCACAATCTAGACACTTTTTATTATCGCAATAATTCTTTTTTAATTGCAATAAGGATTGAGATTCATATGCGTTTTGAGAGTTGACTCCGAAAGAATAAAATTTTTCAAGAATTGCGTTTTTCTCTGCAGGTATTAAAATCGCTAAATCAATTAATTCCTGTGTGATTTCTTTTTGTTGACTTCTGGCATAAGCAAATCGAAGTGGAATGATTGTATTGATAACCAATAAATCGATAAATGATTTAGAAAGTTTTTTCATCTTTTTCGAGCTATCTTTATCAAAATTATAATGTGTTTCCCAATATTGGCTTACTCCTACATTAAAAATCTGATACAATTCATTTATGGAAGTACCATTCATAACCAAAGAGAAAAGATTCTTTTGATGAAAATACAAATTAGCCAATTGCGCCAATCGAATAGTAGGAAAATTATCTGGACGATGTTTGAAGAATTCTACCAAACCAAATACTTTTTCACACAACTGATATTTCAGAACTAAGTAATTATAGGATTTTTGCAACTCTTTCGCATAATTATCTTGAAAATCTTGTGAAAGCAAATTCGCTTGACCTAATAATAAAGCTTCTAACGATTCCGAAGAATAAGATTCTTTTCGAACAACCGAAAACGGAATTGATTTAGCAATTTTATAAAACATTTCACCATTCGTATTCAATCCGAAGTTTTTAGCTAAAAGACAAAACAAAACTGCTTCCCAATCTTGATTAGAAATTTCCGCTAATTCAAAAATTAGTTGCGATTTTCGTTCTAAGCGTTCAAAAAACAAACGTTCTTGCCAATTTTTAAAGATAAAATCATCTACATTTCCAATTTCATTTTCACAATAAATCCAGGATTTCTGACTTACTAGCGACTGATATTTATGCAAATCTGTAAGAGCAACATATTCCTTGAGTTCTAACGTTGGAATTTCGGAATCATCTTTCCTAAAAATAGGCACATCATATTCCCAAACGACATGCAAAATAACAGAATCATAATTGGAATCTTTCTCATGATTGTGAACATACCAATCTGATGACTTGAGATGAATTTCTACATTTCCAGCCCATTTTTGATTTCCGATAATCAATTGCGCATTGAAAAAATCAGGTCCCGTAAGTTGCAAATATTGACCCGAATTGAGAATTTGAATTGATTCTCCTTTTGTAGTTTTTAAATTGGCAATATCAAATTTCTTGAATTGCCACACGTGGTGCAAAAAATCTTCTTTCATTCTGTATGGCGTATATAATTGAAAAACAAAGATAAAAAATTATATTTGCTGAACAACTCAACATTTATGAAAAATTTTATAACCATCACATTATTAAGCCTTTTTACGTTCGCACAATCTCAAACCAATGCAAAACCGCCAAAAGGATTCAAAATTACTTACACTAGAAGCTCAAATGGAAAACTAATCGAAAATCAAGATGCGATTTTAGTTTTTACAAATCCAACAGAAACTTTAGTTACTTCAGAAAAAATGAATTTTGGAAAAGCTGGTTTTCCTTTTGAACAAACATTAATCAATCACACTGAAAATAAAATTGTTCAAGTAACCCAACTCAAAAAAGAGAAATCGGTTACTACGGTTGATAGTCTTTCTTTAGCGAAACAAAATTTCGAATTTCTAGCAGAGACTAAAACAATTTTAGGTTACAAATGTCAAAAAGCAAAAATCATTGTCAACTCAAATACAATGGAACTTTGGTACACTAACGAGTTACAAGTTAAAGGAGCGCCAACAACATTAGGACAAAACATTGGTCTGGTTTTGGAAATGGTTCGTAATGGGAATTTTGTGATTTCAGCTACTAAAATCGAGAAAATAAAATCGGTTAGTCCGAGTTTAGAATTACAAAAAAGTACAACCAAAAGTCCTGTTTTAGATGGATTAACTTATAAAGATTTGGTTTGGAAAAGTCGTTTCACAACAATTAAAGTTTTTAAAAATGAAACCATTAACTTTTCAGAAAGCTCAAAATCTAATGACAGTATCTTACGATTTGCAAACGGAACCATCATCTTAAAAAAAATCACTTTTCCGGAAATTAAAAAAGGAGATTTAGTCTTTTTAGATTTAACTGAGCAATCAAATGGCGATGCTTATGACAGAACAGGTTCAGTTTTTGTGATTCCGCAAGATAAGAAACAATCGTTTTTAGATGGTTTGCAAAATGGTGCTAAAACTCTACCTATTTATGAAAACGGAAATGGAAAAAAATATCAAGGTGTTGTAGCTACAACAGAATTTTCTCCAATTATTGAATTAATGCGCTTTTTTACTCCTTTCGGAATTAAACAATACAACTACATTCAGTTGAAAGATAAAACTTGGCACGAAATTGTTCCGTACCGAATGGAAATTACTGATTTAAAATCGAATCTATCAGGAAAAACCGTTTACGTAGGAACTTTTATTGGTAATTATGATAAAGGCGGACATAAAATCTCGATGAATATTACGATTAATCCGAGCGAGAGTTCATTAGACAAAACCAATATTTCTATTCCGTTATTTAATACAACAAACGTAATGGAAATGGCAGAACAAGAATATGCTACGATGTTCAATCATGAAAAAGGTTTGGAAGTTACTTTCACGTTAGATAAAGAAATCAAAAATGCGAAACTACGTTACATTTCGACTGGACATGGTGGCTGGGAAAATGGTGATGAATTTGTTCCAAAAAGAAATACGATTGTTTTAAACGGGAAAGAATTGTTTTCGTTTATTCCATGGCGACAAGATTGTGGTGGCTACCGATTATTTAATCCAGTTTCCGGAAATTTTAACGATGGGTTGTCTTCATCTGATTTGAGTCGTTCGAATTGGTGTCCAGGTACAGCCACGAATCCGATTTATATTGAATTAGGAGATTTGAAAGCGGGAACTCATACGATACAAGTGAAAATCCCTCAAGGCCCAAATGAAGGTGGAAGTTTTAGCGCTTGGAATGTTTCAGGAGTTTTACTAGGAGAATAATTTTTTTATTATTTATATAATTTTAACTACATTTGTTGTTATTAATTAATTATTTAAATAATTTTATTATGAAAAAACTCTACTCTTTAACGTTTTTGTTGTTAATTCAATTAACACAAGCTCAATTGAGCGAAAATTTTGATGTCGCCACAACACTTCCTGCTGGTTGGACCGCTTTTAGAGGAACCAACAACTTAGGAACTGGTTTTGATTGGGGAACAAGTACAGCCAGAAATTACTCTCCTGGAAATTCTGCTTTTGTAAGGTATGAAAATGTTACCGGCGGTAATGCAGAAGATTGGCTTGTAACACCTTTAATTGACTTATCTAACAGAACTAGCTGTTCTTTAACTTTCTACGGAGGACAACAATATACAGATCCGTACGGAACAGTTTATCAAGTAAAAGTTTCTACAACTTCACAAACCTCTCACGCTTCATTTACAAATGTTGCTACTTATGCCGAGGCTGATTTTACAGATATTTTATCAGCACCTTTAACAAGTTTAAAAACAGTAGATTTAAGTGCTTACAATGGACAACAAATTTACATTGCTTTTGTAATGACTCAAGATGATGGCGACAATTGGTTTATTGATAATGTTAACGTTACAGGAACTTTAAGCACGCCATCTTTTGATGACAAACAGATTTCAATTTATCCAAATCCAACAAATGGAATTTTGAATGTTGAAGCTATTGAAGCTATATCAAGAATTGAAATTTTCAATATTTTAGGAAGTCTAGTAAAAGCTACTGAAAATTCAAATAAGATTGATATAACAGAATTAAATTCTGGAACCTATTTTGCTAAAATAACTTCTACTGAAGGAAAAGTTAAAACGCAAAAAATAGTAAAAAATTAAAAGACAAAATAAAAAAGCCGTTCAAATGAACGGCTTTAATTTTTATTTTATTGAACCAATAATATCATATTTCGTAATAATGTGATGTTTACCATTTCCTAAATCAATTAAAACTGCTTGATTTTCTTTTGTAATTAATTTAGAAACTTCTTCAACTGGCGTTCCTAATTTTACAATAGGAAAAGGCTTACCCATAACTTCGCGAATTGGTCTTTCGGCAGTGTTTTTATCAGTAATGAAACTTTGAAATAAATCGGATTCATCAACAGAACCTACAAAACCATTTACATCTACTACAGGAATTTGAGAGATTTTATATTTTCTCATTCTTTCGATAGCATGTGAAACTAATTCTTCAGTACGAACAATTACTAATGGCTTTTCGATATGTTCTTTGATTAAATCTTCTGCTTTTGTGATTTCTTCTTCTAAGAAACCTCTTTCGCGCATCCAATCATCGTTAAACATTTTTCCAACATAACGGCTTCCAGAATCGTGAAATAAGACCACAACTACATCTTCTGGACCAAAGTGTTCTTTTAACTGCAATAAACCCTTTACAGCTGCTCCAGCAGAGTTTCCAACAAAAATCCCTTCTTCTAATGCGATTTTTCTTGTATAAACAGCTGCATCTTTATCGGTAACTTTCGTAAATCCGTCGATTAATGAAAAGTCAACATTTTTTGGTAGAATGTCTTCACCGATTCCTTCTGTGATGTAAGAATAGATTTCGTTCTCATCAAAAATTCCGGTTTCGTGGTATTTTTTGAAAACCGAACCATAGGTGTCAATTCCCCAAATTTTAATATTTGGATTTTTTTCTTTTAAATATTTCGCTACTCCAGAAATGGTTCCCCCAGTTCCAACACCTACTACGAAATGCGTAATTTTTCCTTCTGTTTGTTCCCAAATTTCTGGACCTGTTTGTTCGTAATGTGCGGTTGCGTTGCTTGGATTATCGTATTGATTTACATACCAAGAATTAGGAATTTCTTCACCTAATTTTTTTGATACTGAATAATATGAACGAGGATCTGTTGGTTCAACATCTGTAGGACAAACGATTACTTTTGCTCCAACAGCGCGAAGAATATCTGATTTTTCTTTTGATTGTTTATCTGAAATTACAAAAATACATTTATAACCTTTTACAATAGCTGCTAAAGCTAATCCCATTCCTGTATTACCTGAAGTCCCTTCAATGATGGTTCCTCCTGGTTTTAAACGACCGTCTGCTTCTGCATCTTCAATCATCTTAACTGCCATTCTATCTTTAACAGAATTTCCTGGATTGAAGGTTTCTACTTTAGCCAATACTAATGCATCAACTTCGGCTGTAACTTTGTTTAATTGTACTAATGGTGTATTACCTATAGTTTCTAATATATTTTTTGCGTATTTCATTGTAAAATTTAGAATTTAGAAATTTGAATTTAGAAAACCTCAAAGTCTTCAAATTTTTTGCAAAGATAGTGTGAAATTTTGAATTCAGAAATTAGAAGTTTGAATTAAGAAGATTAGCTGTTTAAACAAGAATCCAAAAAAGAAAATGATTGGCTAACTAACCCTGATGGGAACGGTAGCTTTTTTGTTTGCTAAAAACAAAAAACTATAGTGGACAGCAGGAAAATGGACAGCAAAAACGCCCGAACAATTCGTTTCAAATCATCTAAAGAAGTTCCAAACCAAACCGAAGCGGACAATAAAATCGCGATATGGGTAATTTGGTGCTGAATAAAAATCATAACCTGTCCAAGCGGAGTTGAAATGTTCTGCTTTTAGAAAAATTCGTGCTTGACGTACTCTTGCATTTATAAAGAAATCGAACATAGGAAATCCTCCTATTTTTGTTTCATTTTGTACATAAAATTCACCAATCAAAGGATTATAATCGTTGGCGTAATATTTAGAAAAATATTGAAAAGTTACTCCTGTTTGCAAAAGCATTGCTTTTTTAAATACATAATCTGTAAAATACAACGTATTTCGGGTTACAATTTGAGGCACATTAACAATATCGTCAGACTGTTCGACCGATTGATACAAAATAGTATTATCTAAAGCCAATTTCCAAAACTTAATTTCTTTATTTGCTTTTACTGAAAGATAATTAATGGTTTTATCGTACTGAATAGGTTTAACCGTTAACTCTGTAATGTCGTTTGTTTGATTATCAAAAAACAGGTAGTCATTAAGTACTTTATATGTTGCAGAAACATTTAACCATTTTGTTTGTGCGGAAAATTCGAATTGGTTTAGTTTTTCGTTTTTAAAATTATTAAACCAATTGTAATCGATATAACCACTTTGATATAAAGTAAAATTTAAATTAGGCAAGCTATTTAATTTCTGATACTTGAATTGGAAATTGTAATCGTCATTCAATTTATAATTTGCACTAGCCTCAATATTTGAAATTGATTGATCTGTAATAGATTGAGAAGTGTGTAATCTTACATTTATTCTATTAATCAAATAAGTGTAATTACCACCTATCATATTAATTCTATCAGAAACAGAATTAGGGACCGTGATATTTCCATTTATATCATAAACAACACTATTATAATAGTAATTATAATTGTTATCGTCTATAAAAAATTCTAAATCACCGTATGATTTTGTTTTATAGGCAACTCCAAATTTATTATACAAATGATTATAACGCGTCTTATTACTTATTTTATTGGTATAAGTATCTCCGAATCTTTCATTGACTGTTGGCTGAGTAAACTCGAAAAATTTATATTCTTGATTAAATTGATGCGTAAACACCAAGCTATTAGGGTTTTCTTTATTCAATTTAAAGGAATGATCGATAAAAAAACGATTCCCTTTTAAAAGCGAAGTAGCATCAGTAAAATAAACCTTTATACGTTCTCTTTCGTTGAACGGATCTTCGCTGGTTTCAAATTCTTGTAAATTTACAATTCCACCATTTTCTTGATTAGAAATGTCTTGGCCTGTAAAGTGGGCATTTAAAAAATAGCGCTTGTCTATAGTATAATAACTACTTGTAAATCTAAAATTTCCAGAACTGGTTAAATTATTCACATATTTACCTAATGAACGGAGTCCTCTATAAGCAATAGAAAAATTTAAATTAGGCTTTGTATTTACAGTTAAAAAAGCATCTAAAGCCTGACCTTGTTCCATTACTGTTTTAAAATACAAATCCGTAAGAGGTGTTGGAACATTGTAATATTTAATATCGGTAGCTTCTAAATAGTTAAAATGCTTGGCTTTAAATCCAAAGTTAGGCATAGCATTTTTATTAGATAAAGCAAAATCTAAGGAATTGTAAGTATGCCCTTCATTTGCAAAAGGCAACAAACCAAAAATATCTTTTCTTAATAAATTGTACTTATACTCACTTTTAATGGTAAGTGATGTATCTACATAGGTAGTATCCTTTTGAAGGGTGTAGATTTTGTATAAATTAATTCTAAGCGAATCATTAATTAAAAATAACTTATCAATATCCTTTTTCTTATTAAAAGTAGTATCGATTTGTCCAAAACATATAGAGGTAAGAAAAAAAAATAAGCCTAAAAATTTCATATAAAAAAATATTGGACAAAGATAATAAAAAAAAGACCATACTATGTATGGTCTTTAAAGTAATAAAATTATCGGAAAAACTAATTAGGTGTATAAACTGAAACTCCAGTCTCTCCGTAACCTGTACATGTCCATGCAATTGTAATAACACCTGTAACAGGATCATACGTACAAGGACCATCAGCAAGAATTTGTCCCCAAGGATCAGTTTGACCACTCCAAGAAATATTGCCACAATTAACTGCAAAAACTAAATCTCTATTTCCAGCTTGTCCGGCAACACCAGTACCATAATTCGTAGCATAAGGACCAGTAGAATATAAACCTCCAGAGAAATCATCAACTTTATAGGTGTTTGTACCTGTTTCAGTAATATTGACTGTCAAAGTATTAGAAGCATACGAAGGTAAAAAGTCATGATAACTGTAAGTTGTTGTAACTGAATAAGAACCTGCTAAATCAGTAGGACAAAATCTAAATAAACTAACAGTGTGAGAGTCTTTACCTGGTATAATATCTTCAGCATCAATGTTTAAAACTAATGTAGTAGTAACATTATCAACTAAATTAGCATAATTACCATTAATTCTTACTTTACCAACATACTCATTTGCAGGAATTACAAGTGTTGAAGCATCAATTGTATATTGATCAGCAGTAGCAGTAGAAGTAGGATCTACAGATAAAGTAATAGTTCTATCAACATTAGACTTAGTTGTAACACCAACTTCAACCTCTACAAAAGAGTCTCCTGAATTACTTACAGGTAAATTAGAAGCAGGTAAATTAAACAAATAAGCTTCAATATTACCAGTATAACTCTTTAAATTATCATCTGAATTATCACAACTTAATGCAAAAAAAGACAAAGCTAAAAGAGCTATTTTAAAAAAATTATTTCTTTTCATATT
>NZ_JAKLJH010000174.1 GCF_023151265.1 Flavobacterium sp. | reverse complement strand
ATTTAGTTCCGAAAAGTTAGGCTCATTAATTGATGTGAGAGGAAAGTCTAATTCGTGGTTTTATAAGGATGGAAAATATTACGGCGATGATTACAAAGGGTGGCATGTTTCAAAACCATATAAATTAACTTCTATTCTGCCTATTGCAGTATTGACGGGTAATCAAACAGGTAGTTCCGGTGAAGTTGTTAGCATATCGTTTATTGGTAATTCTAATACTAAATCATTTGGGCAGCCAACCTGGGGTTTGACAACTGGTAATGGAAGTTTTGACTTAAAAGACGGATCTCAAATATTTCTAGCGTCAACAATAATGGCAGACAGGAATGGCAAGAAATATAAAGCTAGTATTCATCCTGACATACTAGTTGAGGACATAGCAGAAACGGACAATGATGAAATAATTGATGCAGCGATTAAATGGATTTTTAAGACAAAATGAAAGCATTCCAAACATTCATCAACAAATGAGCAAAACCATTAATAATCTAAAATATAGACAAATGAAACATGTATTGATAACAATTTTAGCAATACTTTATTTTACTTCTTGTAATAATATTAGTACAACTAAAATGGCAACGACGGAACATGAAAAAATCGTAAAACAGTATTACGATCACTTTAACAATCACGAATGGGTTAAAATGGCGGAAATGTATTCGGAAACTTCTGATTTTAAAGACCCTTCACTTGGAAACGGTATCGTTAAGCAAACCAGGCAACAAATAGTTGAAAAGTATTCTGGACTCAGTAAAATTTTCCCTGACGTAAAAGATGAAATCGTTCAAGTTTATCCTTCAAGTGATAAACATATAATTGTAGAATTTATCTCAACAGGAACTACATCGGACGGTTCAAAATTTGAACTTCCAATTTGTACAATTTTTACGATTGAAAATGGAAAAATCACAAAAGACTTTACCTATTATGACAACTTTGAAGAGCCTGAACAATAATGATAAGGAAGTGTGAATCGCCAACCGTGATTTAGTAAAATGTCGCATCAATTTACAATAAAAAAGTAATTTTTAATCAGTAATAATATGAAACAACTTCTTACATACTATCTACTTATTGCTTCATTTTCTACATTCGCACAAATGTCTAATACGCTTACTCCTGCTGCAAAAGTTTATGGTTTATCAAGATTTTGGCAAGAAGTGAACTACAACTTTGTGTATCTAAGCAAAGTAAATAAAAATGAATGGGATAGCACTTACCTAACGCTAATAGATAAAGTTCAGAAAACAGAAAACGACTACGACTATTATCGATTAATGAAACAGTTTTGTGCCATGCTTAAGGATGGTCATACAAATATTGATTACCCAGAGGCTATACAGAAAAAACTTATGAAGACCATGTTTGGAGAGTATAGGATATTTATTGAAAACATTGAACATAAGGCTATCATAACGCGTGTAAACCCCTCTAAAAAGGAAATTATTCCTCCGGGAAGTGAAATAATAGCTGTAAACAATCTTCCTATCAATGAATACTTAAATAGATTTGTTTCTCCCTTCATTTCCTCTTCTACCAGTCATATTATTGAAGATATTTCAACGGAAGAAATGCTACAAGGATTAGAAGGAGAAAAATACAAGTTGAAAATAAAAAAAACTAACGGTGAAATTATTGAATTAGTAGTTGAGCACTCAAAATGTTCTGAAACTGAAATATATCCAATTAAAAATGCTGATAATAGCTTGCTTAGTTTGAAATGGAAAGAAAATAAAACCGCATATCTAGCATTAAATTCATTTCAAGACAAAACCATAGATTCTTTATTTGTAAGCAAACTCCCTGAATTGTATGAGGCAAAGGCATTGATTATAGACCTCAGGAATAACGGCGGTGGAAATGGTGATTATGGATTGGAAATTCTTAAATATCTAATACCGAATAAAAAGGTTAGCGGTTCAAAGAGCAGAACCAGAAACCACATAGCCACTTACAAAGCTTGGGGAGAAATGACAAGCCCAAAGGATACGACAAATAATCCAGATTATTGTAAAGCATATCTAAGTTACATTGGAGAATACTACTATAATTTTCCTCAGGCACCTAGAACTTTAAAAACGAGTCAGAAGAGATTAATTATACCTACAGCTGTTTTAATTGGTCATAATACAGCATCTGCCGCAGAGGATTTTTTGGTATATGCTAACAAACAGCCACATTTTACTAAAATCGGAGCCCCAACCTTTGGAAGTACTGGTCAACCTTATTATTTTCTTCTACCGGGAGGAGCTCAAGCCCGAGTGTGCACCAAACAAGATACCTATCCAGATGGAACGGAATTTGTAGGTTTTGGTATTCCTCCAGACATTTTCGTTGAACAAACTTTATCTGACTATCTAAAAAATATAGATACACAACTTGAAAAAGCTATTAATTTTTTAAATCAAGAACTTAATCAATCCAACCGTCAATCGAGATAGCTTTGCATATTTCATAAAATGATTTTACAATGAAAAAACAATTTACAATATCGTTTTTAATTCTATGTTATACTATACCTAGCCTTGGACAAGAGACTATAAAAACAGCAATGGATCGTTTCCCTGTTCTTAAAAAGAACACATCAACACCTATAATGATTCTTGGAACATTTCATTTCAATTTTGCAGAGAATGTAAGTGACGTAAAGGGGGAAAACAATTTTTATGTTCATTCTGAAAAGAGGCAAAAAGAACTACTTATACTAATTAAGAAAATCAAAAAATTTAACCCAACTAAAATTGCAGTAGAAATGATGTTACCAGACCAGCCTCTTTTAGATTCATTGTTTAATGAATATTTAACTAACAATTGGAAATTAGGGAATAGCGAAGTTTATCAAATAGGATTTAAACTAGCAAAGGAACTCCGCTTGAAAGGAGTAAATTGTGTTGATAATCGCCCAGTGCAAGTAGAAGTAGATACTACCATTCCAGATTTGGAATTATATGCAAGTCAACGTGGTGAATTGATAAAATGGGAAGCTTATAACGAACCAAACAACCTGACAAATACTTATATTGACAGCTTACGAACTGAGATGACAATCACAGATTATTTAGTTTTTTTAAATAATGAAATAGTGAAACATAGATACAAGCAGTTTTTCTTAACAGGCTTAGTAGATGTTGGAGTTGGCCACAACTATATTGAAGCAGATTTAACTGGTTATTGGAATAGGAGAAATACACGAATTTTTTCTAATATCAAGAAGCTTGTTGTATCTGAGAATGAGAGAATTTTAGTTATATATGGAAACAGTCATGCATGGATGTTAGAAGAACTATTTAGTGGTTCTCATGAATTCAATGTAATAAAAGCTGAAAGAATACTAAAATAATAACATTTGTAATTCTGTTGGCTAAGGAAATGGGAAGTATTACAAACTTAATGCCAAACAGTTTAACTAACCTTGTTTATTTAAATGACTATAAAATTCTTTTCTAACCATAATTAAATAACGAATGCATTTTAATTTTTTCAACTGTTTAACCAATTGCAATTCTAAGTTATTTTTGAAAAAGTACATGCTTTTTCAGGCAATTCTGGCATGTACTATTTCCCACCCTTGTTATTCTCAACAGGATTTAAAAAAAAATTCCTCAGAAATACCCGTGTCAACTACTTCTCAGAATTACACCAGAAAGTATTTGCAATTCACTGAAACAAAAAAAGGTTTAATTTTATTCCAATCGATTTTGGTTAGAACCTCTGACTCTGTATTTTACAATGGAAAAAAAAGCAGGGCTATTACTCAACGTTATCACATGCAGAACTTTATAGATACCGATTCCAGTATCTGTGATCCGCTTACCCTTGCCCCACAGGCTTATTACTCGAAACTCAACTCAGAGGGTTACAATGAAGAAGTAATCTTTATGCCCAAAACCATTCATAACAAAATTGTGTTTAAGGATACTGTTAAAACAAGTATCAAACCCAATACCATGTTCTTAAATGGGGTGGTAGAAGACGAAATTATTGCGCAACTTGATCTCTCGCAAGGTGAAACTTACAAAGTGAATGTTGTAAATCCCGGACTCCTGTTTATGGAATATCAACTAAAAATCAGCGTTCTTGGAAAAGAGTTTCTTGAGGTTCCAGGCTTTGGAAAAATACTCTGTTGGAAACTGGATGTGAATTCCGGAACGAAAAATGGCGCCACCGTTTGGTGTTCGGAAAAAGGTCACATTCAACTAAAAAAAACATTTGTACTGCCAGATGAAAATCTCTTCACGCGCGTTCTGCTTTTTAACTAATTCTTTGAACGTGAGAAAGAAGATCGCAAATAAAAACATGTCCCATTTGTCTTAATCCTTGAGGGGTTAATCAATTTATACAAATCATTCCTAGTGAATAATTAATTTCGCATTGGTTAACTTCGAGCTTCCTTCTTTCACTCTAATCACATAAACTCCCTCCGGCATTTCGGCCACATCCACTCTCGTTTCAGATTCGGTAAGGCTCCTGGTTAAAACAAGTTGTCCAAGCGCATCATAAACTTCGAGAATAGCTTTTTCTGATACATCATTCATTTTTAAAGTAAATTCATGACTACATGGATTTGGGTAAAGGGTGAAAAAGAACTGGTTGTCTGAAACTTTATCTATCCCCTGACATGCGCTAACAATTTGATTGCTGACCGCAGTGTTAGTACAAAGGTTATTATCACTA
>NZ_JAKLJH010000173.1 GCF_023151265.1 Flavobacterium sp. | reverse complement strand
GAATACGAAATAGCATCTTTATTATAATTTCTTTGTAAAGAGTCTAGTGTAACTTTCAATTCAGGAACGGTAAGCATTTTCTCAGACGTAATATTTCCATCATCAATTTCTGCTTGATTTAATTTGGTTAAATCGATATTGATAACATATTTTGTGAAACTACTTTTAGCAAAAGGTAATCGTTTACGTTCTTCATAGTCTTTTGGATGAATGTCTTCATAGTAAAAGCCATCATATAATTCCAATTGTAAATAATTAGAGTCGTCTTCGCTAGTTAAAACACCTCGTTTTGCTTTGATGATGGTATTGGCACCTAAACCCATGTTACTGTTTTTAACATGCATGGTAACACCTTCTAAAAACTCGCCATTATCACCGGATTTTTTATCTACCTTAATATTTGATGTTCCAATGGTATTAAACTGACCTTCAGCAATTGCCATGGCTGGTTTTTGCTGTACAATTGTTTTTCTAAGATTGATAAACTTATATTGCGCATCTGGAATTACATTATTGGCAAAAAAGAACGATACAAAAGCTAAGATTCCAATAGTAATGGTTAGCATTTTCATAGCGCGTTGTAACGAAATTCCTGAAGATTTCATAGCCGCAAATTCATAATTTTCAGCAAAGCTACCAAAAGTCATTATGGAAGCTAATAAAACCGAAAGCGGTAAAACTAAAGGAACGATTGTAGGCGCATAAAAGGATAAGAACTTAAGAATGGTAAAAAAGTCCAAATCTTTTCCCGCCAATTCAGCAATAAAAAGCCAAATTCCCTGTAAAACGAATATAAAAAACAAGATTACAAATACCGAAGTAAATGTAATCATGAAGGATTTAATAATGTATTTATCTAATATTTTCACCCGAACGAAATTAGTCTAATTTATTGATGTAATAATTAGGATATTTTGATTTGGTAAAGGTAAAATGATTTTTCGATAATGGCTGATTTGTTTTAAAAGAATTAACAGTTAAAGTAGTTTTTGTTCCATTTTTGCCCACTTCAATCACGGTGTAGATGTGTTTTGTTTGAACATCAATGCCTACAAGGATTTCTTTGCGTTGATCTTTACTGCTATTTGGTGTTAATTTTACATATTGAATTTTTCTTCCTTTAACGTTTTGAAGAATATCCCAAGCGTATTTGTAACCTGTATTAAAGAAAGTTAACATTTTGTTTGGGGTAATCGCATTTTCATCTTTAGGATCAAAATTAGCTACTGTAATTTCTTCATCTTCTGGAACAACAGTGTACACTTTTTTACCATCGAAAATCTTGGTTACTCCCATAAAATTAAGGTTATACAAATTCCCTTGAAGCGCCACATTTCCTTTGCTTTCTTGATTGATGTTTTCTTTTGGATTGTTTAAAGAATATTTAAAGTCAATCACGATATTATTGTACGATTTTACTTTGGCAGAAACTTCATCTAATAGCTCTTTTGCTTTTTTAGCATCTTGAGCTTGAAGTGAAAAACCAATTAGTAATGCAATTGCAACTTGTAAAAAACGTTTCATTTTGATATTAATTTTGTTCATTATTTAAAAAGTGTTCCAGAGCAACTAAATCAGGAATTAAAACGGAACGGGCTTTACTTCCTTCAAAAGGTCCTACAATACCAGCAGCTTCTAATTGATCAATTAAGCGACCTGCTCTATTGTAACCTAATTTCAATTTTCGTTGAATTAAAGAGGCACTTCCTTGCTGTGCAGTTACAATTACTTCTGCTGCTTCTCTAAACAAAGAATCTCTTTCGGATATGTCTATATCAAGTTTTATGCCACTTTCTTCACCTACATACTCAGGAAGTAAATAGGCTTCAGGATATGCTTTTTGTGCTCCAATGAAATCACAAATCTTATCTACTTCTGGAGTATCAACAAACGCACATTGTACTCTGACGATTTCGTTTCCTTGTGTATATAGTAAATCGCCTCGTCCAATTAATTGGTCTGCTCCACCTGAATCTAAAATAGTTCTCGAATCAATTTTAGAAGTTACTCTAAACGCAATACGCGCTGGGAAATTCGCTTTAATCATCCCCGTAATTACATTTACCGACGGACGTTGCGTAGCAATAATCAAGTGTATTCCAATAGCACGAGCTAACTGAGCCAAACGAGCGATAGGGGTTTCAACTTCTTTACCTGCTGTCATAATTAAATCGGCAAACTCGTCCACTACTAATACGATATAAGGTAAAAAGCGGTGTCCGTTTTCGGGATTTAATTTGCGATTTCTAAATTTCTCGTTGTATTCTTTGATGTTACGCACCATGGCATCTTTTAATAAAGAATAACGGTTGTCCATTTCAATACACAACGAATTCAACGTATTGATTACTTTTGTATTATCGGTAATAATAGCATCGCCACCATCAGGAAGTTTTGCTAAATAATGACGTTCAATTTTATTGAATAATGTTAATTCTACCTTTTTCGGGTCAACCAAAACGAATTTTACTTCGGCAGGATGTTTTTTGTAAAGAAGCGAAGTCAACACCGCATTCAATCCAACCGATTTTCCTTGACCTGTAGCACCTGCCATCAATAAGTGAGGCATTTTGGCTAAATCTACTACAAAAGTTTCATTAGAAATAGTTTTTCCTAATGCGATAGGTAATTCCATTTCGGCAGTTTGAAATTTCGGTGACGCAATCACACTCTTCATCGAAACCATTGTTGGATTGTTGTTAGGCACTTCAATACCAATGGTTCCTTTTCCTGGAATTGGTGCAATAATACGAATTCCTAAAGCCGCTAACGATAAGGCAATATCGTCTTCTAAGTTTTTGATTTTTGAGATACGAATACCCGCTTCTGGAACAATTTCGTATAAAGTAACTGTCGGTCCAACAGTCGCTTTAATTTGCGAAATTCCGATACTGTAGTTCTTTAAGGTATCAACAATTTTATTTTTGTTTTCTTCTAATTCGGCTTGGTTAATGGTAATTCCGCCAGAAGAATATTCTTTTAATAAATCGATAGGAGGGAATTGGTAATTCGATAATTCCAATGTTGGATCGAATAACCCAAAATCTTGTACCAATTTAGCTGCTAAATTTTCTTCTACGATTTCCTCTTCTTCTACTTTTTCAATAACAAAAGCATCTTCGTTAACGAAATCTTCTTTCGGAATACTTCTGTCTTCGATTGAAAAATTAGTTACTTCTGGAGTTTCAACTTTTGGTTTTGGATCTAAATTTAATTCCGATGCTGAAGCAATTGTTGGTTTTAAAGCCTCTTTGTTGATTTCGAAATTTGAAGGATAGGTTTTCAATTCGAAATTCCCCATTTCCTCTTCGTCTTCGGTTAAGATAAAATCATCTTTTGAATTGGTCGGAGTTACTATTGGTAAATCGGTATTGATTTCTTCTTCAATGTCTTCGTTTGTTTCTTCTGTTACAGGAACTATTGTATTAGCAACGGCAATATCTTCGTTTAATTCCGATTGAGGTTTTTCAAAAATTTTAGTAAAACTTTCAGGCGACATTTTGATTTTGAAAACTAAGAACAGCACGATTCCAAATAGAAGTACTAATAAAGTTCCTGTTTTTCCGATGTAATCTTGGATGTACAGATTCATTTCATATCCGACAGTTCCTCCTAATTGCGGAATGTAATCCCAGAAAAAACCTAAAATGATAGAAATGAAAATAATCAGATACAAATCCCAAAAGAAACTTCTTTTAAGTTTAGATAGCGCCATATCTAAAATCATATAAGCACCTACTAAAAATAATATTCTAACAAAAATAAATGAAGCTACTCCAAAACCTTTATAAAGAAAAAAGTCGGCTAAAAAAGCTCCAAATTTCCCTAACCAGTTTTCTGCTTTAGCACTTCTATTGGCTAATTCAGATACAATATTTTGATCGTTATTTCCTGTTATGAAGTAAGAAATAAAGGAAAGTAATAAAGCTATTGAAAAGAAAATCAATAAAATACCGAAAATAAATTTCTGCTGACGACTTAAACGCCAAGAGAATTTTTCTTTGGTTTCAGTAGGAGAATTTACGGAATCTTTACTTGTTTTTTTGGCCATGTAAACGGATCAATTTTTACAAAAGTAGCTAAATTAAAACAAATATGGAAAATAAATAATGCATCCGATTGCAATAGCAGTTAAGGCTGCAAAAAATACGGCTCCAGCAGCTATATCTTTAATAAAACCAATACGTTCATGAAAATCGGGATGTACGAAATCGGCTATTTTTTCAACTGCAGTATTTAAGCCTTCAATTCCTAAAACTAAACCGAAAACTAGAATTTGCATCATCCATTCGTAACGGTTGATTCCAAAATAAAATCCAGCAAATGTCATAAGTACAGCCAATGAAGACTGTACCATGACACTATGTTCTGTTGTGATTAATTTGATTGCTCCCTTTAAAGCAAATCCCATACTTTTTAATCGACCTGTAAAAAGGGTTTCGTCTTTTTCGAATTTCATATTATAATACCGCTAAAGCAGCTTCGTAATTTGGCTCGTCAGCAATTTCTTTTACTTGTTCTGTGTGAAGAATTGTTCCATTTTCATCTAAAACAATTACGACGCGTGAATGTAATCCCGCTAAAGGGCCGTCAGTAATTTCTAAACCGTAGTTTTTTCCAAAACCTCCGTCTTTAAAATCAGATAAGTTAATTACGTTTTCTAATCCTTCAGCGCCACAAAAACGTT
>NZ_JAKLJH010000172.1 GCF_023151265.1 Flavobacterium sp. | reverse complement strand
GCCCAAGTGAACTCTTTAATTTTCAATGAAAACAACGGAATTTCGGCATTTAATATATACGAACTCAAAATTGTAATAAACAACAACACATAAGGATTGTATAAAATAGTAGTCAATCCTTCAAAGTCATTAGCATATTGAATCATCGGAATACTCATAATTACTAATGCATTGGCAGGTGTTGGTAAACCAATAAAAGAATCGGTTTGACGGGTATCGATGTTAAAATTTGCCAAACGATAGCAAGAAGCCAATGTAATTAAAAAGCCTAAATAAGGCACAAATCCCATATAAAAATACTCTTCTGTAAGATAATAAACCGAAGTAGAATCTTCCTGAATATTTTGAAACAAGACAAACATCATTAATCCCGGCACTACACCACAAGTAACCATGTCTGCCAAAGAATCTAATTGCACACCTAAAGGTCCGGCTACATTGAATTTTCTAGCCAAAAATCCATCCCAAAAATCAAAGAAAATACCCAAACAAACAAAAATAAACGCTTCATCATAATAGCCTTTAAAAATAGCGATGATGGCTAACAATCCTGCTGCTAAATTTAGCAAAGTGATTAGATTGGGAATGTGTTTTTTGATATTCATATAACGTTACTTTAAAACTCTTGACTTAATAATACAGTTTTACAACTAAATTGTTTTGCAAAATTACAACTAAAAAAGACCTAAAACCAAGCCTTCCCTAATTTACAGCAAATGTAATACAATAAGTTAATACTTTTAGAGTTTACTATTTGAGAAATTTATTTCATCTTTGTAAAAAAATTGGCGTTGAAAAAGACCATTTTACTACTTTTAATTTGTTTTTGTGGGACAACCTATGGGCAAACCGTTAGAAAATACTCAAATGAATTCATGAGTATTGGAGTTGATGCTGCTGCTTTGGGAATGTCTAATGCTGTTGTGTCGCATACTGGCGATGTGAATTCTGGCTATTGGAATCCTGCGGGATTATTGAAACTAGAAGACAAGCAGTTTTCATTGATGCATGCTAGTTATTTTGCCAATATTGCACAATACGATTATGCAGGATTTGCGATGCCAATTGATGACAGAAGCGCTGTTGGAATTTCCTTAATTCGTTTTGGAGTTGATGATATTTTAAACACTACACAATTAATTGATAGCGAAGGAAACATCGACTACAACAGAATTTCGCTTTTTTCTACTGCCGATTATGGCTTGACTGTTTCTTATGCTAGAAGTTTACCTATTGAAGGTTTAAATTATGGAGTAAATGCGAAAGTAATCAGAAGAATTATTGGAGATTTTGCTAATTCTTGGGGATTTGGATTGGATTTAGGAATTCAGTACATCAGTGATGATGAAGATTGGAAATTTGGTTTAATGATTCGCGATATTACTACTACTTACAATACTTGGACCATAGACGAAGAAAAATATCAAGAAATTGCCGATGCTATTCCAGGTGAAAATCAAGAATTACCAGAAACTAGCGAAATTACATTACCAAAAGCGCAATTAGGAATGTCGAAAAAATGGATTATTCGTTATGATTATAGTTTGTTAGCTGCAACGAATTTAAACATGCAATTTGCAAGAACAAACGATATCATTTCAACAAACGCAGTAAGTATTGATCCTGCACTTGGATTGGAATTTGGTTATATCGATTTGGTTTATTTGAGAGCTGGTGTTGGAAATTTTCAGCAAATTACTCAAATTGATAATTCAAAAAAGCTAAGTTTTCAACCAAATATTGGTTTAGGATTCAAATACAAAGGCATACAAGTGGATTACGCTTTAACCGATTTAGGAGACCAAAGTGCAGCTTTGTATTCCAATATTTTTTCTATAAAAGTAGATTGGGAATTGTTTAGATAATTTTAGAAGCAAGAGAAAAGAAACAAGAAGAAAGACTTTACATAAAATGATAAAAAAACTACTTTTCGCTTTACTTATTTTAATTTCTATTGATGGGTTAGCCCAAAACATTTCACTTTCCGAAAAAGCAAAAGTCAGCATTTTAACTTGTGGTTTAGGTCCAGAATCGTATGCCATGTATGGTCATACTGGTATTCGTATTCAAGATAGTTTAAGAAGAATTGACGTAGTTTACAATTATGGTGCTTTTGATTTTAGTACACCTAATTTCATTGGTAGATTTATAAAAGGCGATTTGCAATATTTTGTTACCAATGGTAGTTTCATCGATTTCTATTACAATTATCAAATGGAAAATCGTGAAATAATTGAACAAGAATTAGACCTTAATCCTTATCAAATCAATACGTTATTTCAACAACTAAATCATTCGGTTTATAGTGATGAGCGTTTTTATACTTATAAATTTATTGATAGAAATTGCACCACAATGGTAGTGGATAAAATCAATGGCATTTTAGGCAAAGAATATATAAAATCAGATAGCTCAAAAATGTCGTATCGTGAAATTTTATATCCGTACATGAGCGACTTTTATATGAAATTAGGAATTCAATTGATTTTTGGTGCAAAAGTAGATGAACCAGCCACTCGTCTATTTTTACCATATGAATTCAAAGACGCCATTTCGGCTACAAAAGTAAATGGAAATAAAATTGAAAAGAGTAATTCGAAAATCCTTCAAGTAACCAAAGTTGAAACTCCATTTAATTGGTTAAACTCTATTTACTCATTAATTACAGCGCTTTTAATTTTAGTTCTTTTAAACAAAAAATGGATAAAAATTAGTTACTTTATCTTTGCTGGATTATTAGGACTTTTCTTCTCTTTAGTAGGGTTATATTCGTTGCACGAAGAAATCTTATGGAATTACAATATTTTATTATTCAATCCGCTTTTATTAGTTTTTGCTTGGTATCTTAAAAAAGGAATTAAAGAAAGAATAGTGCTGTTTGGACAAATTATTTTAGCGATGCTTTTAGTTTATCTTGCCTACATGACTACTAAAATTCACTTAGAAATTGTTTGGCCATTTATCGCCTTACATTTTTATTGGATAGCAAAAATTGTGTTACAAATTAAGAGATCAAAACAAAGTACTTCCTTTTAAACTCTTAAACTTTTAACCTTCTAAACTATTTTTATTGTCCTCTAAAAAACAATACCGTACTCATTGTTTTTACTACGATATTAATATCTAGAAACAAGCTTCGGTGTTTGATGTAGTACAAATCGTAGCGTAGTTTCATCAAACTATCTTCTAAGTTAGAACCATAAGGATAATTCACTTGTGCCCAACCTGTAAGTCCAGGTTTAATAACATGGCGTGTTTGATATAAAGGAATGGCATTAGCAATTTGTTCAACAAACACAGGTCGCTCTGGTCGTGGACCAATTATTGCCATATCGCCTTTTAAAACATTGATAAATTGAGGTAACTCATCTAATCTTGTTTTGCGTAGAAATTTTCCAAAAGGAGTAATTCGGCTATCATTTGTTGTAGCAAAAACAGCCCCATTTTGTTCGGCATTTTGTACCATGGTTCTCATTTTGTAAATCGTAAATGGAACTCCGTTTTTCCCAACACGTTCTTGGGTATAAAAAAAACTTCCTTTATTAACAAAAAGATTGACAATCCATAAAAAAGGTGCCAATATAAAAAACCCAATTAATCCAACTAGCGAAAAAACAATATCAAAAAAACGGCTGTAATACACATACAATTTGTTTTGATTGCTTCTACTAAAAGGGAAAAACTTATACAATTCTCTATCTTCAAAATGAATAGGCAAACGATACGTACTGTATTCATAAACTTGATTGTACTTTCTAATTACAATACCTTTTTCAAGTAGTCGAAGTAACTTATTATACAAATCAACCGAGGTTAATTTATTTTTAACATTAGCCACTACGATTTCAGAAATGTAATTTTGGTACACAAACTCATCTAGATTTTCCGCTAAAATACGCTCAACATTTGTGTTATTTGGTACTTCATCTACTGCAATATAACCCACAACTCTGTAATGTGGATTAAATTTAGCTAATTCGGTTACCAATGCATCTACCTCTTTACTACTTCCTACGAAAAGTACTTTTTTCATAAATCGATTAGACGCAAAAAAAACAATATATAAATAGCGCCAAACTGATAATGAAATTAAAATAGAAAAGAAAAACAGTATAATCTGCAAACGATTGGAAGGCAATACTGGAGTATAAAAAGGGGTTAACAAATAAAGTAAAACGGTTACAGAAGTTGTTAAAATAATACTTTTAGAAATTTGAAATCGGTTACTAGCAGTCTGCAAATTGTACATTTCGAAAATTGTTCCGAAGAAAACCAAATAAAGTGCTAAAACGATTGTCCAATAAAAACTGGTCTGAGATATTCTGAAATAATCAAATTTCGTATAATGTCCAATTAATGCTAAAGTCATTAAAGTAAAAAATACATCCATAACACGCAATAAGATTTTGCGTTCTGAAATTTCAAAATGTATTTTTTGGGAAGCACTCATTCTTTTATAATTCTAACGCAAAGTAACGAATTTAAAAGAAACCACGAAATCATCGTTGAAAATTTATTGAAATAGTAATTAATAATTGTTAAAGATTTCAAAATTCAACATTCGTTATTCCTCATTCAACATTCAATAACAGGATACCTGAAACAAAAAAACTCACATTCACTTCAAAACCTGCTTCCATTCCTCTTTCACTACATTCCAATCCATTTGGGCTATAAAATTTCGTGCACTTGAAGTTAGTTCTTTCGTTTTTTGTTGATTTTCTATCAAACAACAAATAGAATCTACCATGGCAACAACATCATTATCGTTAACTAATAAAGCATTTTTTTTATCAGTAAGTAAATAAGGAAT
>NZ_JAKLJH010000171.1 GCF_023151265.1 Flavobacterium sp. | reverse complement strand
TAAAAGCACATTTGGATATGCTCCTTCAACCATAAGACATATTAAAATATGTGCACAGTAACATACATACCAACAACGAGCGGTTTTTATTTCACCTCAAGCAGGGATGAAAAAGCAAGTCGTGAAACTATCCCCCCAGTTAGATATAACAATAACGGGCTTGAATTAATTTATCCAAAAGATGAATTAGCAGGTGGAACTTGGATTGCATCATCTTTGACAGGAAAAACAGCTTGTTTACTAAATGGCGCATTTTTAAATCATCATAAACGAAACGATTATATAAAAAGTCGTGGTTTAATTCTATTGAATAGCTTCAATTATGACAATGCTATTCAATTTTCTGACAGCATTGATTTAATAAATATTGAACCCTTTACATTATTAACTCTTGATTATTCGTCAGGTAAATTAACGGAGTTTTATGAATTTAGATGGGATGGAGAAAACAAGCATTTAAGAAAATTAGATCAAGACTCAAATCAAATATGGTCATCAGCAACGCTGTATTCGCCAACCATCCAACAAGCAAGACAACAATTATTTAGAGATTGGGTAGTAAAACATCAAGATTTTGAGGATAAAATGATTTTAAATTTCCATAATAGAAAGCATGGATTGAATATATCTGATGATCTTCTGATGAAAGGTGAAGGGGACTTAATGACATTAAGTATTTCTCAAATTCATTTTGGTAATAATACCTCTCATTTCAATTATTCTGATATCATTAATAAAAGAGATTATAAAGTTGAACTTTTAAAAAACGAATTAGTAAATGCATAACGGTATAGCAATAACATTGGCATGGCCTGAAACGCTTTGTAAACAAGCCGGAGCGTGGTACGATAAACCTTTAAAGTGGTTAGGTATTAACAAATCTAATTACTACAAGGTTGGTCATGCTGCGATTGTTTTAATTAACAAAGAAAATGGAAATTGTCATTATTTTGATTTTGGCAGATACCATTCACCATATCAACATGGCAGAGTAAGAAGTGCGTTTACCGATCATGATTTAGAAATGAATACAAAAGCCATTGTTTCTGAAAGTGGCAGCCTAAAAAATTATAATGAAATTTTACTGGAACTTTTTAATAACGAATCGTGTCATGGTTCGGGTAAACTCCACGCATCCTATTGTCATGTTAATTTTGATAAGGCACACAAAAAGGCAAATGAAATGCAGTCCATTTCACCAATTCCTTATGGCCCATTTTTACCAAACGGAACTAATTGCTCTCGATTTGTAAATACGGTTGTATTAGCAGGAGAGCCAAAATGGTTTTATCGCCTTGTATTGGCAAGTCCAAAAACATTAAGCCCAACACCAATAGGAAATGTTAAGGCTTTGTCTAACTATGCTACAGTTGGCTTTATTAAACAAACAACCGAGGTTTTAAAACCAAGTTTTAAAACTGTAAACAAAATATCTTATGAACCAAGCAGAAGTATATCATAAAATTGTACCTAGCCCATCGAAACCAAGTCACTTACCAAGCAACATCCATTGGTTGAGTGGGGAAGGTTGCGGATCTTGGTTTCATTTAGAACAGGAGGAAAAAGGTTTTTTAATTTCAAGGTATAGCCCTGAAGGAAAACTTGAATGTCAAGGAATTTTTGAACAAGTGTCAGGCAACGCCATTGAAGTAAACAAATCATTTGAATTCACTTATTTAAGCCATTGTGCAGAAGTGAATATCATTCAAAACAACCAAGGATTAAAATTTAAATTAATTAGTAAATGATAAAATATATTTCAGTTATTCTGTTTACGCTAATTACAACTTTTGTCAATGCACAAAACGACACTTTTAATATTTTAAAGGCAGGAGACAAAGCCCCTTTAATTAAAGCGCTTAGCTACAACAATACAACTATAGACTTAGTAGAAATGCTCAAAAACGGAAAAGTTGTTTTAGTGTTTTACCGAGGAGCATGGTGTCCCTATTGTAATAAGCACATGAGTAATTTGCAAGACAGTTTAAATCTAATTTTAAACAAAGGAGCTTCTGTAATTGCAATCTCACCTGAAGTAGAGAAATCAATTGAGAAGACAATTTCAAAAACCAAAGCATCATTTAATATCATTCATGATAGTGCTTATGTGATTATGAAGAATTATGGTGTAGCTTTTAAAGTAAGCGAATCAACAGTAAAAAAATATAAGTTGTTTGGGATAGATCTTGAGGAATCAAATGGTAATAAAGATAACGTGTTACCTGTTCCTGCTACGGTTATTATTAATCAGGACGGAACAATAGGTTACATACATTTTGATGAAAATTATAAAAAAAGATTAGGGATTAAAGAAATAGTAAATCATTTATAGATATGAAAACGATAGCGCTTACATCAGTATTACTTATTACTGTACTTATTATTTATGGGTTTAAAAAAACCACTTCGCAAACAAAAACAGATGAAGGTATTCAATTCTTTACCGGAACATGGCAACAAGCCTTAGATAAAGCTAAGAAGGAAAATAAATATATATTTCTTGATGCCTACGCCAGTTGGTGTGGCCCTTGCAAAATGATGAAGAAAAAAACATTCACCGACAAAGCTGTTGGAGAGTTTTATAATAAGCATTTTGTTTGCGTTGCAATCGATATGGAGAAGCCGGGGGATGGCTCTGCATTGGCTGATAAGTATTCTGTAGAAGCTTATCCAACACTAATTTATTTACAATCTGATGGTAAATTTATTGGAAAAGCGATGGGTTTTAGAAAATCAAAAGAATTTTTAGAAATGGGTGAACAAATTATAGCTAAAACAAAATAGTATGGATTTAAACAAGATTTTTAAATCGGCTCTTTCATATTCAGAATATAGAGAGCAAGTAGATAATTTGGTTGCAGGTGGAAAAACTACCGGAAACAATCAAAGTGAGAAATTACTAGAGTTTACAAAACTAAACATTCAACGAATGAACAGGATTGATAAAACAACCCAACTATCGTCTGAATTGGCAGAAAAACTAAACAGAAGTAGTCAAAGTTTCAACTGGCTTTTAATTGGCGATGCGTGGTGTGGTGATTGCGCTCAAGTGATTCCTGTTATTAATAAAGTTGCCGAAGCGATGAATGGTAAAACTGTATTGAGAATAATCTCAAGAGATACTTATCCGCAATTGATAGATGAATATCATTCTAATGGTGCGAAAGCCATTCCTAAATTATTAATTCTATGTAATGAAACAGGAGAATTATTATGCACATGGGGGCCAAGACCTCAGCCTGCACAGGAGATAATGTTAAACTGGAAAAACAACAAAGATAAGATCTCATGGGAAGATTTTGAGAAGGAATTGCACCTTTGGTATGCACGTGATAGAGGGCAAACAATAATACAGGAGTTTATTGACTTAATGGAAGTATGCGAAAAGAAAACTATCTTACAGCACTAAAGATTTCATTACTAATTGGAACTCTACTAAATGGCATCAATAGCTATGATGTCATGTTGAATGGTGATTGGACATTCAAATTGATACTAAAAATGTTGCTTACATATTGTGTACCTTTTGGCGTATCGCTATATTCATCATGGAAAGTAATCCAACAAACACATAAAAAATGACTCGAACTTTGAAACTAATAGTATTAATTACTCTGTTGGGGAGTTTCATAACAGTGAAGGCACAGCACGTGAACCTTTCAAATTTTTATTTGATTCCAAATAACAAAGAGGTGTTGTTATTTTGGACAATTGATAGTGGCCCAACCTGTAATGGCATCACCATTTGGCATTCAACTGATAGCGTGAATTACGAGGAAATTGGGCATATTGGTGGCGTATGCGGAAGTAGTAGTTCTGCTATACCCTATAATTTCACTGATAAAAGCCCACTTCTAAACACAGTTAATTACTACAAGCTTCGACTAGGATATGCGCAGTTTACGGAAGTCAAAACAGTAACGATAAAGTACAATGAACCGGGTAAACTATATGTTTATCCAAACCCATCAATTGAGCAAACCATAATTGAATTTAATAACGATCAAATGAAACAACACTCATTAATCGTTACAAATAATTTGGGAAATGTGGTTTATAAAAAAGAAGGTGTATTTGAGAATCAAATTTCGTTGATCACATCAGGATGGAATTCGGGAACGTATTACATTGCACTTTTCGATAACGCAGGAAATGTTTTAAAAGAAAAATTAATTATTTCAAAGTAAAATGCCACACATAAAAGTAATTGAACATAGTGAAGCCGAAGGGCAGCTAAAAGAAATTTATGATGACTTGGTTACTAAAAGAGGAAAGTTAGCGGAGGTTCATAAAATACAAAGCTTAAATCCTGAGTCGATTGTAAAGCATATGGAATTATACATGACCATCATGTTTTCAAAATCTCCTTTGAGTAGGGCTCAAAGGGAAATGATTGCTGTTGTAGTGAGCGTTGCTAACAGTTGTTTGTATTGTCAAACGCATCACGCAGAAGCATTAAATCATTACTGGAAAGATGATAGTAAAATTTCTCAATTAAAACGAGATTATAGTAAGACTGAACTTTCGGATATTGATTTAAACTTATGCGAATTAGCGTGGCAATTGACACGAATTCCGAGTGTAACAACAGAAACAATAATATCAAAATTCAAAGAATTAGGATTGGAGGACAGAGGGATTTTAGATGCGACTTTGGTAATCTCTTATTTCAATTTTGTAAATAGAATGGTATTGGGCTTAGGCGTTCATTTGGAAAAAGATAAAGGAACAGGTTATAAATATTAAAAATTTATTATGATTAAGTTGATAGAAAAATATGGCTTTTTTAGGTTAACTTTAATTCCCTTAGGATCAGTTATTATTATTTCAGCTTTTATTAATGGAATATGGGGAATGGGA
>NZ_JAKLJH010000170.1 GCF_023151265.1 Flavobacterium sp. | reverse complement strand
TTTTTCGTAATAAAGGATTGAACTTCTTCCAATACTTCAGGAATAGTTTTAATGACTTGTTTTTCTTTACTATAAGTAAACGTTGTTACTTCTTGAAGCGTAAAAACCAATTCTATTTGAGTTGCTTTTATCGTTTCGGAGTGTTTTCCAACTACTCTAATTTGATTCTCTGTTGGTTGTGCAAATGTCAAATACGACAATGCAACAAATAAAATTGTTGTAAGTTTTTTCATGAGTTATAGTTTCCACTTAAAACTCAAAAATACCGAAATTATTATAACTTTTTTAGTTCTTCAATAAATTCAGTCAAATGTTCTACTTCTACGTGATCCATTAACACAATTTTGTACCATTTGTTGTTTTCATTGTGTTGTTGCGGTACCAAATCATACTTTTCAGCAATTTTTTCTGGAATAGATTCGGCATGAATGGTTACAATATTCATAAATGGTTCACGGAAATATTTGATGTTTAGTTTATCTAATTCGTGACATAAAAATTGGGTACGCATTTGTAAAACACTCACTTTTTCAAACCAACCATAAGCGCCGTAAGTAAATAAAATCATCCAAACCGCAACGGCATTTGCACCAGAACGACTTCCGCAAAGGGTTAAATCCATTCCTTCTACGTATTCTGCTTCTTTGGTTAATACGTTTTCGATTAAATCTTTTCGGCAAACAAAAACACCTGTTCCATAAGGAGCTTGTAACATTTTGTGCGCATCAATCGTAATCGAACTAATTTTTGGATTGCTAAAGTTGATATTCGATTTTTGATTGCTAAAAGGATAAACAAATCCACCATAAGCACCATCAATATGTAGACGATAAGTAACGTTGTGTTTCTCTAAAATAGAAATATAATCATCCGGATTATCAACTGAACCAAACATGGTTGTTCCCATATTGGAAACCGCAATGAAGTATTTTTTTCCTTTATTTTTAGCTTCTGAAATGATGTTATCCAATGCATTTACATCAATTTCACGATTTTCAAACCCAACCGGAATTTTCAACCAATCAATTTGCAATAAATTAGAAGCTTTTGGGATCGAATAATGTGTGTCTTCCGATGCTAAAATGGCAATTTCTTCTAATTTTCCACCGAATTTGTGCATGAATTCATTTCTAAAAACCCAAATCGCTTGAATGTTGGCTTCCGTTCCACCAGGAGCGATATAACCGTCAAATTCGTTTTCAGTAGCTTTGAATATATCAACAGCAATTACGTTTAAAACCTCACGCTCAATTTCTTGAGTACCATAAAATGCTTTTTCAGAAGTGCCAAAAGTGTGGCACCCAATGTTGTTTGGATTCGCAACATAGGTTTGAAGTGTTGGTGCATCTTTTAAAAAAGGCGCATCATCATAAAAAACTCGACTATCTAATTTAGACGCAGGATAACCTAAAGAAGCGTCTTTTGAGAAGTTAACATTATCGTGTAAAGCCTTTTCAATACGGGCTTTTCTTTCTTCGTGTGTTAGTTTTTTCCAGAAGTTCATACCTAAAAATTTTGGCGAATTTACATTTGAAAAACCAATAAAAACATGATAATTGTTAGCTTTCTTATTCTAAATGGGTAGAAATGTGAAAAATAGCATCGCCTTGATAAATTATTGGCGCATCATTCACATTAATAATATAACCTTCATGTGGTGATTTTACTTTGTGTTCGATTTTTCCATAAGGGTCAGAAATAGTAGCCAATAATTCGCCTTTTTTGACAAAACTTCCAATCGAAGTTAAGCCATGAAACATGCCAGAATATTTCGCTCTAATCCAACTCGATTTTTCGATATAAATGGTTTTATGTTGAGGATTAGTTACTTTCTTTCTCGGATTTAGCATTTCTAAATGGTTTAGAAATCGTTTAGTTCCTTCCACCGCTTCTTCAGTAACTTGAAGATTTAAATCCAATGATTTTCCACCTTCAAACAACAACATTTTAACACCTAATCTATCACAAGAATTTCGAAACGAACCCGAAATATTCTTCGAATACAACGTAAAAGGCGCGTTAAAAACATCGGAAAGTTCTTTTAATTCTGGATTTTCAGGCACAATTCTAATTTGAGGTGCATTAAATCGACTTGCTCCACCGGCATGAAAATCAATTGCATAATCCACATGCGGAATAATATCTTTTAAAATGTAATACGCAAAACGACTCGCCAACGAACCTGTTTTACTACCAGGAAAAACCCGATTCAAATCGCGACCATCTGGAAATTCTCTTGTTTGATTAACAAATCCGAAAATATTGATAATTGGAATACAAATAATGGTACCACGTTTTGGTTTATTGATTTTCTGAATAATTAACTGACGTACAATTTCGGTTCCGTTGATTTCATCACCATGCAAACAAGCGGTGAATAAAACCGTTGGGCCATCAAGTTTTGAACGTTCCACAATAATGGGGATTTTCAATTTATTCATGGTGTGCAACTTGGCAATTTCCATGTTAATGGTTTTGCTTTCGCCCGCTAAAATGGTTTCTTTTAGTATTACAAGTGGTTTTGAGGCTGTCATTTGGTTGATTCTAAGGCGTTAAAAATACGAAAACAATTCAAAACGAATTACAAACAATCAAAATTCTATATTGCTTAAGATTTTCTTACATTTGTTAGATAAATACTTTCCTATGGAAGCAATCGTGCAAGCATTAGCTTTAAAAGAGCAATTAGATACTTTACGCCCAATTGATGTTGAGCAAGAAAAACGAATTATGCAAAAATTTCGTTTAGATTGGAATTATCACTCGAATCATTTGGAAGGTAATTCACTTAATTACGGCGAAACTAAAGCATTATTGTTGTTTGGAATTACTGCACAGGGAAAACCATTAAAAGATCATTTTGAAATTACAGGTCATAACGAAGCGATTGATTGGGTAATTGATATGGTAAAAGGAAATCGTTCTTTAACCGAGAATTTTATTAGAGAATTACATCAGTTATTATTGAAAGAGCCCTACGAAGTAGATGCAATTACACCAGAAGGAAAGCCGACAAAAAGAAAAATAACAGTTGGACAATATAAAACCATGCCCAATCATGTAAAAACGGTTACTGGTGAAATGTTTTATTTTGCAACACCTGAAGAAACACCTGCCAAAATGTATGATTTGTTGGTTTGGTATAACGAAAAAGTTACTCAACAAGATTTTAACCCTATATTAGTTGCAGCTGAATTTCATTATAAATTTATCAGAATTCATCCGTTTGATGACGGAAACGGAAGAACCGCACGCATTTTAATGAACTTTATCTTAATGCAATTTCATTATCCACCCGTAATTGTAAAAACCGAAGATAAAGCCAATTATTTTGCCGCTTTGCAACTTGCTGATGTTGGAAACATAGAAGCTTTTATAGAATATATTGCTCAAAATTTAGTGCGCTCATTAGAAATTATGATTTCAGGAGCTAATGGGGAAAACATTGAAGAGGATGATGATATTGATAAAGAAATTGCTCTTTTGGAGCAGAGATTGAAATCTATCGGGGAATCCTCTCAAATATCTAAAAGTGAAGGTGTTGTTTTGAATTTAATTGAAGATGTTTTTTTTAATTTACAAAAAAGTATACAAGAAAATAGTATTTCAAAGTTATATGTTGATATAGACTATGAATTTTTTGTTAAAAATGATGTTGATGAGTTTGATGTAAATTTGAATGATTTAGAAATAAATGCTAATGAAATTAAAAATTTTGGGATAAATGTTAAATACAATAATTTCAAAACGCTTGGTTTTAATAATTTATCTTTTTTAAGTACTTTTTTTATTGTACTTAATAATGTTAGCTATTCAGTCTTTGTTAATGGTGAAAAAGAAATCGAAAAAGGTTATCAATATAAATTGACACAAGAAGATATAAAATCACTTAATAAAAAAGAAACAATACGCCACAAAAACTTCATCGAGCAAAAAATCGCTGAAAAAGAAAAAGAGTAATCACTGCCTACTAAAAACTGAAATGCAAACACCATTAGAACTTCAAATCCAAACCTTGCCTGATAATCCGGGTGTGTATCAGTATTATGATAAGGAAGGGAAAATTCTATATGTTGGGAAGGCGAAAAATTTAAAAAAACGTGTTCAATCGTATTTTACGAAGAATCACGATAATTACAAAACTTCGGTTTTAGTTAAGAAAATTGTAACCATAAAACACATTGTCGTTCCTACGGAAACTGATGCGTTATTATTGGAAAACAATTTAATAAAAAAGCTGCAACCACGTTATAATGTGTTGCTTCGTGATGACAAAACGTATCCTTGGATTTGCATCAAAAACGAACGATTTCCAAGAATATTCTCCACCAGAAAAATGATTAAAGACGGTTCGGAATATTTTGGCCCTTACACCAGTTTTAAAACAGTTCACACGATTTTAGATTTGATTAAAGAATTATATCCTCTTAGAACTTGTAATTACGATTTATCTAAAGCGAATATTGATTCGGGAAAATTCAAAGTGTGTTTGGAATATCACATTGGTAATTGCAAAGGACCTTGTGAAGGATATGAATCATTGGAGCATTATCAAAGTCAGATTGAAAAAATCCGTCAAATTTTAAAAGGAAATTTCAAAGAAAGTTTGAAAGATTTCAAAAAATTAATGACCGATTTGGCAATAGAAATGAAGTTTGAAGAAGCGCAAAAAATCAAAGAAAAAATCGAGGTTTTAGAAAATTACCAATCGCGTTCTACAGTTTTAAATCCGAGAATTACCAATTTGGATGTGTTTTCGATTATTTCGGATGAAACGATGGCGTATGTGAACTTTTTACAGATTTCACACGGAGCCATAGTGCGTTCGCATACGTTGGAATTAAAGAAAAAATTAGACGAAACCAACGAAGAATTACTGGAATTAGCCGTGGTAGAATT
>NZ_JAKLJH010000169.1:1306-6289 GCF_023151265.1 Flavobacterium sp. | reverse complement strand
TATGTTGGTTGGTGATGGCGCTTTACAATTTGCTTTATCGCAAGGATTTCAAAAGGAAAATTTATTGTTAGAAGCTTCCGAAAAGGAATGGAAGGAATGGCTAAAAACCAGTGAATATTTACCAAAAGCCAACATCGAAAACCACGATACTATCGGAATGATTGCTTTAGATGCACAAGGAAATTTATCTGGAGCTTGTACAACTAGCGGAATGGCTTTCAAAATGCACGGAAGAGTTGGCGATTCTCCAATTATCGGAGCTGGCTTATATGTGGACAACGAAATTGGTGCGGCAACCGCAACAGGTCATGGTGAAGAAGTGATTCGAATTACAGGTTGTCATTTGGTAGTGGAATTAATGCGTCAAGGAAAATCGCCACAAAAAGCGTGTGAAGAAGCCGTGATGCGAATTGTGAAACTAACCCAAAATAGAGGAAAAAATCTAAAAGATATTCAAGTAGGATTCATTGCCTTGAATAAAAAAGGAGAATACGGTTCGTATTGTGTGCAAGGTGGTTTCAATTATGCTGTTCATGATGCAACAGGGAATAAATTAATCGATGCGAATTACTTTTTGAAATAATGAAAAAAATAGAAATCGCTTGTTTTAACCTTGAATCTGCTCTAATTGCTCAAAAATTTGGAGCTTATAGAGTAGAATTGTGTGCAGATATGTCAGTTGGTGGTACAACTCCAACAATTGAAACGATTCAACAAGCTCGCGAAAATCTAACCATCGATTTATATATAATGATTCGACCAAGAGGAGGAAATTTTGTGTATTCGGATTCAGAATTCGAACAAATGAAATCAGAAATCGAAGCCATTAAAAAATTAAGAGTTAACGGCTTTGTTTTCGGAATTTTGAAGGACGATAAAACAATTAATCTCGAACAAAATAAAGTCTTAGTGGAATTAGCAAAACCATTTCCATGTACGTTTCACAGAGCTTTTGATGCCGTTTCGAATTACGAAAAAGCATTGGAAGATGTCATTTCTTGCGGATTTTCAACCATTCTAACTTCTGGAACTTTTCCAAATGTGATAGAAGGAAAAGAAGTTTTGAAACAATTAGTAATTCAAGCCAATAATCGCATTGAAATAATGCCCGGTGGCGGATTGCGTTCGACTAATATTTCGGAAATAAATGAAATAGTAAATGCGAATTGGTATCACTCATCCGCCATTACCGATGGAAGTGAAATTGCTAATCCAGAAGAAATCATCCAACTAAAGAAAAAGCTACAATCTTAAATGAACTTCTTTAATTTTAAGTTTCCACTCTAAAAACTTATATGACTTATATGTTTAAAAAAATATTCCTGTTTTTGATTCTAATTTGCTGTACGGTTTCAGCACAAACTTCCTATCGCAATTTGTCATCAGAAAACTGGACATTCAACAAACAAAACGAAGTAAAAAAACACAAGGCATCCATTCCCGGAACCGTTCATACCGATTTGTTTCAAAACCAATTAATTCCTGATCCATTTTTTGGAGCCAATGAAAAGCAATTGCAGTGGATTGAAAATGAGAATTGGGAATATGAAACACATTTTACATTGTCAGAATCCGAATTAAAAAATCAAAACATCGATTTGGAATTTGAAGGTTTGGACACCTATGCAACCGTTTTTTTGAACGGAAAAGTAGTTTTAGAAGCCGATAATATGTTCCGAAAATGGACAATTTTTGCCAAATCGCATTTGAAAATTGGAACCAATCATTTAAAAATTATTTTTCATTCCGCTGTTCAAAAAGGAAAAGAAGAAGCTAAAAAATTATCTTATACTTTACCCGAAAAAGAACGTGTTTTTGTTCGAAAAGCGCAATATCAATTCGGTTGGGATTGGGGGCCGCGATTTGTAACGGCTGGAATTTGGAAAAAAGTCCAATTAAAATTTTGGAATTCGGCTAAAATCGAAAATATAAAATACAGTCAAATAGAACTGAATGATAAAAAAGCGATTTTAGAGTTCATAACCGAAATTTACGTTTCCAAAGTAAAAACAATTCAGTTGAAAATCAATGAAAAATCAGAAACTTTCAACTTGAAAAAAGGAAAGAACAGAATCCAAATGCAATATGAAATCACCAATCCAAAATTGTGGTGGTGTAACGGTTTAGGTGATGCGAATTTATATCCTTTCACTGTTGAAATCAGTCAGAAAAATCAGTTTTTAGATACAAAAAAGCTGAATATTGGCTTGCGAACTATCGAATTAATTCAGGAAAAAGACCAAGTTGGAAAAAGTTTTTACTTTAAGTTAAATGGAAAATCGGTTTTCATGAAAGGCGCTAATGTGGTTCCGCCTGATAGTTTTTTACCAGGAGTTTTCGATTCCACTTATTTTTCTTTAGTCGAAAATGCCAAAAAAGCGAATATGAACATGCTTCGAGTTTGGGGCGGTGGCGTTTATTTTGATGATGCGTTTTATGAAGCTTGTGATGCAAACGGAATTTTAGTTTGGCAAGATTTTATGTTTGCGTGTTCCATGTATCCAGGCGATGAAAAATTTGTTGAAAATGTAAAACAAGAAGTTATTGATAACGTAAATCGTTTGCAAAATCACCCAAGTATTGCAATTTGGTGTGGTAATAATGAAAATGATGAAGGTTGGCACAATTGGGGTTGGCAAAAACAATTTAATTATTCCAAAGCCGATTCGACTCAAATTTGGAACGATTACAAAAAAGTATTTCACGAAATGATTCCGCAGACATTAGATAGTTTGCTTCCGAAAGAAAAGAATATTTATTGGTCGTCTTCGCCATCGATTGGTTGGGGAAGAAAAGAAAGTTTATTACAAGGCGATTCCCATTACTGGGGCGTTTGGTGGGGAAAAGAGCCTTTTGAAATTTATGAGAAAAAAGTAGGACGTTTTATGAGCGAATACGGTTTTCAAGGTATGCCCAATTTGGAAACCTTACAAAAAGTGATGAATAATGAAGATTTGAATTTCACTTCCGAAGCTTTTAAAAATCATCAAAAACACCCAACAGGTTACGAAACCATCAACGAATACATGGAACGCGATTACGTGGTGCCAAAAGATTTCGAGGATTATGCATATGTTTCCCAATTACTACAAGCTCGGGGTATGAGAATCGCCATTGAAGCCCATCGAAGAGCAAAATCCTATTGTATGGGGACGTTATATTGGCAATTCAATGATTGTTGGCCGGTTACGTCTTGGAGTTCGTTGGATTATTATGGAAATTGGAAAGCGTTTCATTATCAAGCGAAGAGAAGTTTTGAGAACGTGCTTTTATCAGCTGAGGTAACGGATAGTGAAATTTATAAGTTTTTTGTTATCAATGATGGAATGCAAAATTACGCTGGAGAATTACAAGCTGAAATCAGAAATTTTAACGGTCAACTTTTATGGCAGAGAAGTTCGTATTGTAAATCAGATGCTAGTTCAAATGTGTCAGCTATTTTATTGCCTTTTCCTTCTTTAAAGGAATTTGATACGCAAAATTCTTATTTAAAAATGGAATTTATTTCAGACGATAATTGTTGGGAATCTAGTTTCTTTTTCGAAAAACCAAAAAATTTGAAATTATCAAAACCAAATATTCAAATCAGAACTATTGACGAGGTTACGATTGAGATTTCTTCGGATGTTTTAGCTAAAGATGTTTTTCTGTCTTCGGAAAATCAAGTGTTTTTTGGAGATAATTATTTTGATTTGCTGCCGAATGAAAAACGAGTTATTAAATTGTCCAAAGCTGCAAAAGAGATAAAAGTGAAATCGTTATTTGATACAATGAAATAAAAAAAAACGCCTCAATTAAGGCGTTTCATATATCTAAAATAATCCGTTTAATTCGGCATCAATTCTATTGATAATCATTCCTAAATCCTCTGGATTGTTAACAAAATCAATATTGTCTACATCAATGATTACTAGTTTTCCTTTGTTGTAGGTTTGAATCCAAGCTTCGTATCTTTCGTTCAAACGACTTAAATAATCAATCGAAATAGAGTTTTCGTAATCTCTTCCTCTTTTATGAATTTGACTTACTAAATTTGGAATAGAACTTCTTAAATAAATCAACAAATCGGGCGAACCTACTAAACTTTCCATCAATTCGAAAAGAGAAGTATAATTGTTATAATCTCTGTTCGACATTAATCCCATTGCATGAAGATTGGGTGCGAAAATATGCGCATCTTCATAAATGGTTCGGTCTTGAATAATGTTTTTACCACTTTCACGAATTTGCAATACTTGACGAAAACGACTGTTTAAGAAATAAATTTGAAGATTAAAACTCCAACGTTCCATTTGATGGTAAAAATCATCCAAATACGGGTTGTCTACAACATCTTCAAAATGCGGTTCCCATTTAAAATGTTTCGCTAATAACTTAGTAAGTGTCGTTTTTCCTGCTCCAATATTTCCTGCTACTGCTATGTGCATTATGGTAAAATTATTTTGTAATTAGTAATTTCATTTTGGGTAAAAATAGACAAAATTCCATCTCGAAAGAAAAATTTTGAAATGATTTTTTCATCAATTGCTATTTTACTGCTACTCTTAGAAGTTAAGTCGTAGTAATATAATTTATCATCTGTTTTATAAATGGAATTGCCGTTTTTTGTTAACTGAATTGCATCAAACTTTGATAGATTTCCTAATTTTTCAATCGTACCATAAATCGAAATGCGATATAAATTCAAATTTACATCGGTCCAATAAAAATGCGTGTAATCGGATTCGTAATATGAAATTGGATTTTCAAGCATGGTAGAAATCCATTTGATAGTATCTGTATTTACATTGTATAAACCAATTTTTGACGAAATACCATCGTAAATCCAAATTTGGTTTTGAGAAGACAAAGCCACAGCTTCTAAAGTAATTGGAGTTGATTTTAAATTGAAATCTATCTTTTTAATTTCGTTTAATTGATTGTCCAAAAGTACTACGGTGTTGAAATTTTTATAAAAAACTACAATTTGTAATGGGTTTTGGA
>NZ_JAKLJH010000169.1:0-1298 GCF_023151265.1 Flavobacterium sp. | reverse complement strand
TAATTTTTCCTAAGCCTAAATTGTTGTATTGAAAGGTTTTAGATTCGCTATTTTTGATTAAGATATTGTTCTTGATACTGTAGCTATTTATTTGATTATCAAAACCTAAAAATGCATCACATTCTATTTTTGCAGTTTCTAATTTTGTGACAGGGATAATTTCCTGACTACTTACAGAAAAGTGACATAAACTTATAAAGGTTATAAATAGTGTTTTTTTTAATGACATTGTTAAACTATTTCTGAAAATCAGGGTCTAATATACTACTTTAACACAAAAATAGCAGTTAAATTGTGTAACAAAATGCACTATTGATAGTCTATATATACATCTATAACATCTGAAAAGAATGAAAAAAATTATTATTGCTTCGATTTTAATGATTTCTGGGTTACTAAATGCTCAGAATTTCCAAGGAATGGCGGTTTATGAATCTAAAACCAGTACAGCCGATTTTATGAAAGGAATGGGTGGAAACCGTGAGATTACTCCCGAAATGCAAAAACAAATTGAAGAACGAATGAAAAAAATGTTTGAGAAAACGTTTATTTTAAATTTCGATAAATCAGCTTCTATTTACAAAGAAGAAGAAAAATTAGATGCACCAGGACAGCAAGGTGGTGGAAGAATGATGATGTCTATGATGGGTGGTGGTGGCACCTTTTATAAAAATGCAAAAGAAAAGCAATATGTTGTTGATAAAGAGTTTTTTGGGAAGGAGTTTTTAATAAAAGATTCGTTGCCAAAATATGATTGGAAATTAGAAGGCGAATCAAAACAAATTGGTAACTATACTTGTTTTAAAGCCACAGCGGTTGTTAAAGTAAGCGAGTCTGATTTTAGAAATTTTAGATTTAGAAACAACAATGCAAAAGAAGGCGATAAAAAAGCAGAAACAGTAAAAGATACTGCAAAAGCTAAAAAAACCAATTTCACAGACGATTGGGAAATGCCAAAAGAAAATACGATTACCGCTTGGTATTGCCCAGAAATCCCTATAAATCAAGGTCCAGAAAATTATTGGGGATTACCTGGTTTAATCTTAGAAGTTAACGATGGCAAAACTGTAATTTTATGTTCTAAAATAGTTTTAAATTCTAAAGATAAGGTTGAAATTAAACCTGTTTCAAAAGGGAAAGTGGTTACCCAAAAAGAATTTGACGAAACTGTTAAAAAGAAAATGGAAGAAATGCGCGAAATGAATTCAGGTCCAGGCGGTCAACGTGGTGGATTTAGAATGGGAGGCGGACGTTAATTTTCAAAAATCAAACATGAAAAAAATATTTTTTATCCTTAT
>NZ_JAKLJH010000168.1 GCF_023151265.1 Flavobacterium sp. | reverse complement strand
TTCTTTGGCGACAAACAAAACCAATCCCAAGTTCCCGAAACTTCGTAAGCTCCAGAAGTTTCAATATGTACTTTTAAATTTTGAGCTTTTAGTTTAGAAGTCAACAATGTCATATCCCAAGTCAAAGGCTCTCCACCAGTTACTACGACCGTGTCAGCATATTTTTTGGCATTGGCAACAATAATATCGGTATTGGTAGGTGGATGTAATTCGGCATTCCAACTTTCTTTTACATCGCACCAATGACAACCCACATCGCAACCGCCAATTCTAATAAAATAAGCAGCCGTTCCTGTGTGATATCCTTCGCCTTGAATCGTGTAAAACTCCTCCATTAAAGGCAACATTTCGCCTTTTTCAACCGCTAACTGTGTTTCTTTTTGTAACATCTTAAAACTAAAATAGTCGGCAAAGATACAACTTGGAAGTTAGAATTTAAGAATATGAAGTTAGAAATTAATTTTACATAACCACTTGTTCTTGAAATTTCGTCCGATTTTACTACATTTGAAATTCAAAATACATCAAAATGAGCAAAACAGAAGATTTTAGCAAACATATAAACGAAGGTTACGCTTGTAAAGGCGAATTCATCACATTAGGCGGTGGGATTTTAGATGGCGAAGCGGTTCCAAACACACATGTGAACATTCCATTAAAAACCTTAAACCGTCACGGATTAATTGCAGGAGCAACGGGAACTGGAAAAACCAAAACCATTCAAGTGCTTTCGGAACAATTATCGCAAAATGGTATTCCTGTTTTAATGATGGATATTAAAGGAGATTTCTCTGGAATTGCGATGCCTGGAGAAGAAAAATCGTTTATTACAGAACGTCATGCTAAAATTTCGATTCCATACGAAACGAAAGCTTTTCCTGTGGAATTAATGACCATTTCAGAGCAAAATGGAGTTAGATTACGTGCTACGGTTTCTGAATTTGGACCTGTTTTATTCTCTCGAATTTTAGATTTAAATGATACGCAATCTGGCGTAGTTTCTATCATTTTTAAATATTGTGATGATAATAGTTTGCCATTATTGGATTTAAAAGATTTTAAAAAAGTACTTAATTACGCAACCGAAGAAGGAAAAGCCGAATTTGAAGCCGAATACGGAAGAATTTCAACCAGTTCAACAGGTTCGATTTTGAGAAAAGTTATCGAATTAGAACAACAAGGTGCGGAATTATTCTTTGGCGAAAAATCATTCGATATTCAAGATTTAATGCGAATTGACGAAAACGGAAATGGTTACGTGAACATCATGCGATTAACCGATATTCAAGACAAACCGAAATTATTTTCAACTTTCATGCTAAGTTTATTAGCCGAAATTTACAACACCATGCCCGAACAAGGCGATGCTGGACGCCCAGAATTAGTAATTTTCATTGACGAAGCGCATTTAATTTTTGATGAAGCAAGTAAGGCTTTATTAAATCAAATTGAAACGATTGTGAAATTAATTCGTTCGAAAGGAATTGGAGTGTATTTCATTACACAAAATCCGATGGATGTTCCAACTGGAGTTTTAGCGCAATTAGGTTTAAAAATTCAACATGCATTAAGAGCTTTCACTGCAAATGACAGAAAAGCAATCAAAATGACAGCCGAAAATTATCCCGACACTGATTTTTATGAAACGGATGAAGTGTTAACTTCATTAGGAATAGGAGAAGCTTTCGTTACCGCTTTAAGCGAAAAAGGAACACCAACGCCATTAGTAGCCACCATGATGCGCGCACCAATGAGTAGAATGGATGTTTTAACAGAAAGTGAAATTGAAGCAAGTATCGCAAAATCGAAATTAGCGAAAAAATATAACGAGGTTGTTGACAGAGATAGTGCTTACGAAATGCTAAATAAGAAAATTGCTGAAGCACAAGAAGTCGCAGCCGAACAAGAAGCAGAAAAACCAACCCGAAAAGCAAAAGAAGAACCAAGCACGGCTGAAGTAGTTGGAAAATCAATTACCAAAGTAGTTACGAGTGCGAGCTTTATCCGCGGCGCTTTTGGTTTATTAATGAAAATGTTTAAACGTTAATGAAAGGATTTATCACTATAGGATTACTGATACTTTCTAATGTTTTCATGACATTGGCTTGGTATGGACACTTAAAATTCAAAGAGTTAAAATGGTTTGAAAACGCTGGGTTAATCACTATTGTTTTAATCAGTTGGGGATTGGCTTTATTTGAATATTTCTTTCAAGTTCCGGCGAATAAAATTGGATATGAAGGCAATGGCGGTCCGTTTTCATTAATGCAATTAAAAGTGATTCAAGAAGTAATTACTTTAGTGATTTTTGTGATTTTCTCATTGGTTTTCTTTAAGAATGAAACTTTCAAATGGAATCACGCAGTAGGGTTTTGTTTTTTGGTATTGGCGGTTTATTTTATATTTAAGAAGTAAGAAATGAAAAAATATTTTATCCAAAAAGCACCATTTGTAGTTCCAACAACAGACGGGAAATTGATTGAAGAACATCACGGATTAGCAACTACAAATAATTCAGCGATTTCAATTGCGCACATGATGGCACCACCAGGTTGGAGCGAACCTTTTCAAACACCAGAATTTGATGAATACACTTATATCATAAAAGGGAAAAAGCAATTTATCATCGATGATGAAACAATAGTTTTAGAAGCAGGTCAATCGATAAAAATTGAGAAAAACACTCGCGTTCAATATTCAAATCCGTTTGATGAACCGTGTGAATATTTAGCAATTTGTACGCCTGCGTTTAGTATGGATTCAGTTAACAGAGAAGAATAAAAAAAGAGGCGATTGCCTCTTTTTATTTATTTTAATAACTCTAAAATCTTATTTTCTACTTCTTCCGAATTCCAATTTTCTTGAATATTATCCATTTTCAAAACTTCTTGCATGATTTCATTTTGAAAATCGCCAATTGCCATAGCTTCTGAATAAGGTTGTAAACTGAAAGTTACTCTACTATACAATGGCATCCATTTTTCAGGATGTTTGTCGGAAAACCATTTTTCGATTTTCTTTTGCAGTAAGAAATTGGTGTCGGCAGTTTTAGCACTCATTTCTTCAAAATTTCTTCTCGAAAGTTCAGCAATTGCATCTGCATTTGGTTTTCTTGAAATTTCGTAAGCTTTAAAAATTCGATCCCAATCGTCGCCATATTGTTGCATTAATTCATTCAGAATCGTAATATCTTCAAAACCTGCATTCATTCCGTGACCGTAAAAAGGGACAATTGCATGTGCAGAATCGCCAATTAAAGCAATTTTATCGTTAAATGTCCAAGGGAAACATTTCATAATTGCCAAATAACTGTTCGGATTTCTGAAAAAATCACGCACTAAATCTGGAATTACATCTTTTGTATCTGGAAAATAAGTGGCGAAAAACGAAACTAATTTTTCTTCATTAGTCAATGATTCGAAAGAATTTTCGCCTTCAATCGGCATGAACAAAGTACAAGTAAACGAATTGTCTAAATTAGCCAATCCCATCAACATGAAATTGCCTCTTGGCCAAATGTGTAACGAATGAATATCAATTTTTGGAGAACCATCTTCATTGGCTGGAATGTGTAATTCTTTGTAACCAATTTTCATGAACTCTTGCGAATAATCAAACATCGATTGACGTTGCATTCTGTGTCTAATTCTCGAAAAAGCACCATCGGCTCCGAAAACTTTATCGTATTTTAACTCGGTCCACTCGCCTTGTTCGGTTTCGCCTTCCCACAAAGTTGCTGTGGCTAAGGTTACATCCCAAATTTTACGTTCGAAGAAAAATTCTACACCTTCAGCTTCGGCCAAATCAACCATTTTTCTATTCAAAACGCCTCTTGACAATGAAAAAATAGCTTCACCTTCTTTTCCGTAATATTGATAATTCAGCTTTCCATCTTGTAAATGAATCGCCCTTTTATCTACTGGAATTCCGATTCTTCTAATTTCCTCATCTAACCCTACATCTTCCAATGCTTTCCAACCACGATTTGACATCACCAAATTAATGGAACGACCCGAAAACTCAACCGTTCTAATATCGGGACTTCTGTCGAAAACATGTACTGTATGTCCGGCTCTTTTTAAATAGATTGCCAATAAAGTTCCTACTAATCCAGAACCTACAACAGCAATTTTTTGTGGCGTTTGCATGAAGACTTTTGTAAAAATTTGGACTGCAAAAATACGGAATAATAAATTTTAATACCTGACTTTTATCAGATTTTTCATTTTGAATTTAAATTTTGTTTAATTATTTTTAATATTAGTTAAACAAAATGTATCTTTGAATAAAAATTGCTATGAGAAAGATTACTAAAGACGAATTGTTCTATATGTCAAAAGTGCCGCGACTGAACTTAGTCAATTGTGTTACCGGTTATAAATCCGCTAATTTAATTGGAACCGTTTCAACTGAAAGCGTTTTGAATGTTGCTGTTTTCAGCAGCGTAACGCATTTAGGAAGTGAACCACCTTTATTGGGATTCATTTTAAGACCTACGACGGTTCCAAGAGACACTTATAAAAACATAAAAGAAACCGGATATTTTACTGTAAATCATATTACCGAAGAAATGATTGCTGATGCGCATCATACGTCTTCAAGTTATGACGAATACATTTCAGAATTCGACAAAACGAACTTAGAACCCGAATTTATTGACGACTTGAAAGTTCCTTTCGTAAAAGGAAGTCCGGTACAATTGCTTTGCAAATATGTAAACGAATACAAAATTGAGGAAAACGATTGTATTCACATTATCGCTTCTATTGAAACTATTTATGCGGATGAAAACCTTTTTCATGATGACAATTGGATGCAATTGGATAGAGGAAATGTAGTAGCTATTAACGGTTTAGATGGTTATGCTCTTCCGAAACTATCCGACAGATTTCATTATGCGCGACCAGATAAACCTTCAACTTCGATGTTATAATGGCGCATAAAAAACTAAATCTTCCCGAAAAAATATGTAAAACCTGTCAACGTCCTTTTTCATGGCGAAAAAAATGGGAGAAAAACTGGGAAGAAGTTATGTATTGTAGTGATAAATGTAGAATGAACAAAAATTCAAAAGGAACACAGATTTGAAAAATAAGAGAAATCTTTAAAATCTTTTATGAACTTATTCAACAAAATAATTCTACTTAAAATCAACTTATATG
>NZ_JAKLJH010000167.1 GCF_023151265.1 Flavobacterium sp. | reverse complement strand
ATTTTTATGGAATCATATAAACCTATTATTTACGCAATTTTAACAGCAATGGCATGGGGAATCGGCGGATATTTTGAAAAAAAGGGGCTTCACCTCGGAAATCTCCCCCCTCAGCTTGGCATCACCATCCGGACATTTGTTGCACTTATCATTCTGGGGGCGGTCAGTTTCCCCCATTGGGGTAAAATTGCCACTGCCGGGCCTAAAGCACTGACCTACATGGTCATTGGCGGCGGGGTGGTAGCCGGCTCAGTCGGGATGCTATGCTTCTATGCTGCAATCAAAGGCGCACCCCTGACCAAAGTAATGCCCATTGCTTTTACCTCACCCCTCTTTGGCGCACTTATGGGAATCATCCTTGGCGGCGAACCCCTCACCCTCAAAACCATCATCGGCATGCTCATGACCATCGGAGGAATCATCGTGCTGACGATTTGAGAGATTAAAGAATTCAGTTCCCGGAAGATTTTTGATGAATGAAATTTCTGTCTAAGTTTGAATAGCCTATCCAAGTTAAAAAAAAATCATTATATTTGACATTTTCAACACTAATTGAGGGGTATCCTCGTTTTGGATTAAATGATGAAAATCTCAACGGAATTACTAAAAGAGTTTCAAAAAAGATTAAAAATTGGAAATCGAAGAGGAGTGCACTTAAACGCAGTTCCAGGGAAATCCAACTACAAACTAGACCTCGCAACTATAGAAATTAAGGACAAAAATCTCCCAAAGATTTTCATAGAAAAGTTATTAACCGAAGATGAATTTATTTTTAAAATTGATATTGGCGCACCAAATTTGGCAAGCAATACAAATCAACAAAACATACTTTCCCATGGTAAAATAAGTAAAGTACTACTAAATTTATTCATCCAAAATCAGACAGTGAAATCTGAAAAAGGTATAAACACCTTCGGCTTTGGATATCCTATTGTGTGCTTAAGAAGTATAAAAGATTCAAAAATAATTGTTGCACCAATTTTGATTTGGGAACTCTCTCTTTCACCCGGAAAGAATGCAAACAGTTATGAAATTGGAAAATTTAATGATTCAAGAGTTTTACTCAACGAGGTTTTAATAAACTTTATTGGTAACGATTTTGGCAGAACCATTAAGATCCCCGCAGATGATTTCAATGAAGATGATAAAATTAGCAAAGAATCAATATTAAGGATTTGCAAGCAAATTTTATACAATTTTAGCAGTAATACAAACAATGAGATTCAGCAAGACATAGATTTAATATTTCATGAGCTGCAAAAAATTCCAGAAAAGGAAAACCTTGAAAAAATTGTCAAAGAACCCGGCGCAATACTGTTTATAAATAGTGGGCTGTTTTCTCTTTTTGAAACACAAAAACAAATAATTATCGATGAGTATGACAAATTAATTGTAGAAAATAAAGAATTCGATTTTAATCAGGTAATTGAAAACCGGGATTTTCAACCACTAAGTGCGATTGAAACAGATCCCTCTCAACAACAAATTTTAGCAAATTTAAACCTGAGAAAATATTTACTACTTCAAGGACCTCCTGGTACTGGGAAAAGCCAAACACTTACTAGCATATTAATAAATGCGTTGGAAAACAATAAAAAGGTTCTAGTCGTTTGTGAAAAAAATACTGCTCTTGAAGTTCTTATCAACTCACTTAAAAAGCTGAAACTGGATGAATATTGTATTCTTTTACGTGACTTAACAAAGGATCGCAAAATAGTTGTCGAGAGAGTTCGACATCTTGCAAAACAGCATCCCACCCATACATTTTCAGGCGGTGTAACAAAAAATCTCCACAAAAATAACCTCCTTAACCTCGAACTTGCAATAAATAACGCTAATGAAAAACTAAATGAATTAAATAAAGCATACATTGACGATCAGGCATGGAAATATTGTGTTGGTAAATACCTAAAATGCAATCGCGAACTTAAAGACCTTAAAGACATTCCTGACCTTAGTAAAGTCATTGATTTGAGTAAAAAGAATTATCAAAAATCTGCTGATGAACTAAAACAAGGGGAAAAACTTTACCGTAAAAACAAATATAGAAAATCATTAAAAATACTTGACGCAAGAACCGCATTAAAATCAGACATAGTTAAGTACGAAGTTTTAGTTAGCCAAAAACTACATCAATATGAAATCTTAATCGCGAATATTGATGATAGCTTAAGTCAAATAATTGACGAATATATTGAAAAGAAGCAAAAAGAAGCAAGATTGCTTTTTCGTGACTTATTCCAACTTATTGACTTGAGCAAAAACATTCTTAACGAATACAAAAATAATGCTAACTTTTTATCACGAAATTATACCACACTTGGCAGAAAGCTTCTCAATTTTTTCTCAAATGAATCAAGAGAATCCTCATCTTCATATTTTACTTTAAAGGCTAAAATAGAACTAATACAAAACAAAATAGAATGGAGTGTATTTACCACAAATTTGGTAACATATGGCATTCGAGATGTAACCTATGAAAAATTGGAAGACCTAAGAATAGCTTTAAAGAAATGTCACGAGAATCTCCCTTCAGTTTTAGCTAATCTTAAAAGCAACTTTGACATTTATACAGCTCATACTTCAGGATACACTTCGAGTAAGATAAAAGAAACTATTTTCTTGATCACAAATCTAGTATCACATGTAACTGACGACAAAATAATTGATCCTTCTAAAGTTTTTAAGTCAAAGAAACAATCTTCTGTGGAATTAAATGTTGACAAACAAACCTATGAGGAATTAAGAACAGAAATTTGGAAATTAAGCAGGTTAATTAAATCAGATCCCAAAATTCTTGAATACTGGTATAACTGGATGAACTTTTATCACAAGCAAGATAGATATCATCAATTTATTATCAAGAGAATTTTTAGTTTTAGGAAATGGTCAACCATATTTTTATATAATTATTTCAAAGAGTATATCCTTAATAATTTCTCGGCCCGACTTCCTTTAACTGATGATGATTTTCTTAAACTACGAGTGCAACTTAATAATTTTAAGGATTCTCAGATTGATTTTGTTAGACAGATTTCAGCAATACAATGTCAAACTGCAATTGATGATTTTAGAAAATCTCACCCCGATACAACAATTGAGGCAATGTACAATCTTAAGGTTGGAATCAAAAACAGAACAAAACTTTCCTTAAGAAATTTGGTGAGATATGACATCGACTTTTTCACTAAAGTATTCCCTATTATTCTAACAACACCTGAGGTCTCAGCAACAATATTCCCAAAGGAGGGATATTTTGATATAGTACTCTTCGATGAAGCTAGTCAACTTAAAGTAGAAGATACTTTCCCATCATTATTAAAGGGCAAACAAATTGTTGTTTCTGGTGACGAACATCAAATGCCTCCCTCTTCCTATTTCACACAAATATTTGATGGTATATTAAATGATGATGAAGAAATTGATTCAGAAAAGATTAATACAACTTATATTGATAGCATTCTTGAGTCTGAATCCTTACTTGAGTTTGCATCATATTTGAAATTTTATGAGGTTTTTCTCGAATTTCATTATAGATCTAGACATCCGCTATTGATTGACTTTTCCAATCATGCATTTTATGGGCGAAGATTAAAACCACTTCCCCCACTGTTTAATTATACACCCATTAATTATATTAATGTAGGTGGACTTTTTATAAATCACGAAAATCAAAAAGAAGCAGAAAAGGTTTTAAGTATAATTGATCTGGAAATTAATCCAATTAATGGTGAATACCCATCACTTGGGGTTGCTACATTCAATTTAAGTCAAAGGAATCTGATACTTAGAAAAATTATAGAGCGGAAAAGTGATGCTAGATATGCTAAGTTCAATAATAAAATTGATAAATTAGAAGCGAAAGGTTTTTTTGTTAAAAATCTGGAAAATATTCAAGGCGATGAAAGAGACATCATTATTCTTTCCACGACATTCGGACCAAATACGGATAATAAATTCTATCATCATTTTGGTCCCTTAAATTTTGCAAAAGGTTATCGTTTACTAAATGTAATAATCACCAGAGCAAAATACAAGATTTTTGTTATAACTTCATTTCCTGAGCCAACATTCTTATCATATAAAACATACTTGGAACATATTGGCAGTAATAATCGTAGATCTGTCTTGTTTGCTTATTTAGCATATGCGAAAGCTGTTAGTGAGGGTAACATTGGTATGATTGACGAAATCTTTAAAAGTTTAGACGATTTCTCACCACCACTTAATCCTAATCACCAACCTGATGGGCTTTTAGAATCGCCTTTTGAGGAAGAAGTTTATTATTCTCTATGTGACAAGATACCTAAAGATAGAATTATTATTCAATATGAACAATCAGGATTTAGAATTGATTTGGTTTATCTCCCCAAAAATAAATGGGCTCGAAAAATTGCTATTGAATGTGATGGAGAAACTTATCACAATAATTCGCTTGCCTATCTGAATGATCTGAGTCGGCAAAAAATATTAGAATCAAATGGATTTGTTTTTTATCGTATCTGGAGTACGAATTGGTGGCGTCATCCTGAGCTTGAGCTCAAACAGCTTTTGAAATTTATAAACATGGTTGAAAATGAAAATCACCAAGTTGCAAGTGATGAACTTTTAACATTCTATCAGAAGAAGAACACAACTGAAATCTCTCATTCGATAAGTCCTAATGAGCCAGTGCAACAAACTGAAGAATCAGCTATGTTTCAATCGAATAATGTGACGAATATCTATGTTCAAAGCAAAAATAATACTGAAAAGAATAGTATTATCAAAGTAAAAGATTCCACAGATCAAAATACATTTTTAAGAATTACTCAAGACTCCTTAGTTACACTACAAAATCTTAAGGATTCTAGGTTGTTTAAATGTTTTATCACAAAGAGAGTAGAGTTAAACAACAAGTTTAACGATGAGTATAGAGCCATCAATGAGAAATCCCCCCTTGGGCGAGAACTTATTAACCGCATTGAAGGAGATGAAATTACAGTACCAACAACTGGAACTAAATTTAAAATTGTAAAAGTATTAAAATCAAATAATAATTAATTTTAATATCTCAAAGATATTGGATAAAATTTAGTTATTTAGTCTTTATCACAGATTTAACACGTTCTCAACAATACCATTTATGTGGTTTAGATAATCCACGATCAGTCGAAGCGGCGAAAATCTTTATTTTGCTGAGGAAGCGTTGAGATTTCGGTAAATTTGAGGGTATTTTTTTCACTTTTACAGCGATTTTTATGGAATCATATAAACCTATTATTTACGCAATTTTAACAGCAATGGCATGGGGAATCGGCGGATATTTTGAAAAAAAGGGGCTTCACCTCGGAA
>NZ_JAKLJH010000166.1 GCF_023151265.1 Flavobacterium sp. | reverse complement strand
ATTTCAATGCCTGTTGAAATAACATTGAAGGAACTCGAACAACAACTAAATAAAAATGTAACCGGATTAATTTTTAACGATTCTATCTTAAATGATGATAAGACCGAAATGAAAATCTGGAAAACTGCTCCTATTAAACTAAGCGAAAAAAACGGAAACATTATTTCTGAAATTCCACTTAAGATTTGGGCAAAATTTAAATACGGAACTGATTTTATGGGATTAAATGACACTCGTGAAATCAATCTAAATGGAATCATAACTTTAGACAGCAAAACCCATTTAACCAATTGGAAACTCACAACTACTTCTAAAATAGAAGATTTTGAATGGAGCGAAAGTCCAACAATATTAGTTGCAGGAAAAAACATTCCGATTACATACATAATCAATCCTACATTGAGCATGTTTAAATCGAAGATTTCAAAAAAAATTGACGAAGCTATTGATAAAACATGTGATTTTAAACCTCATGTTTTAGATGCTTTAGACAAATTAAGTAATCCTATTTTAACAAGCGAACAATATGAAACTTGGTTTAAAATGGTTCCTTTAGAACTATATGTTACAGAAGCCAAACTTAGCAAAACTAAAATCATGTTAAACATGGGATTAAAATGCAACATGCAAACTATGGTGGGACAAAAGCCTAAAAACGGATTTGATGCTGCAAAAATTGTATTGAAACCTGTAGAGAAAATTCCAGACAACACAACTGTTTCGGTAGTTGCGGTTTCTACATTTGAAAGCGCTAGTAAAATTGTGACTAAGAATTTCCAAGGTCAAGAATTTGCATCGGGAAGTAGAAAAATTACGGTACAAAAAGTAGATCTATGGCAAAAAGATGGCAAAATGATTATTGCTTTAGATGTTTTAGGAAGTATTAATGGCACAATCTATTTATCAGGAATTCCAAATTACAATCCCATCACTAAAGAAATTTATTTTGACCAAATGGAATATGTTTTAAATACAAAAAGTGTCTTAATGAAATCGGCCAATTGGTTGTTACATGGCACCATTTTAAAAAGTATTCAAGAAAATTGTCGCTATTCGATAAAAGGAAACTTGGAAGAAGGCAAACAAAACATGAAACCTTATTTAAGCAACTATTCACCTATGAAAGGTGTTTTTGTAAATGGAATTATAAATGATTTCGAATTCGAAAAGGTAGAATTAACAGATAAAGCCATTATTGCTTTTATTACCACTAGCGGAAAAATGGATATTAAAGTAGATGGATTAGAATAAAACAAAAAAGTCGTTTCAAATGAAACGACTTTTTTTATATCTCTTTTTTCTTACCGTATTTCAATCGATAAATGGCGTAACCTAAAATACCTACTAATATATATGGAATTGCCATTAAATAAACAATACCATCATTAACAGCTTCTGCTTTAACTCCTCCTTCTTCACTTTCAAGAGCAGCACGACACATGGCGCATTGAGCACTTGAGGCAATAGGCATTAGACAATAGATAATAGTAAAAACTACTATTTGCAAACTTTTTATTTTAGTGCGCATAATACGGAGAAATCATTAAATAAACAATCACACCTGTAACCGCAACATATAACCAAATAGGAAATGTAATTTTTGCAATCTTTTTATGCTTATCAAATTGTTGTGACCAAGCTTTTACATAAGTGGTTAAAACCAATGGAATAATGATTATTGACAAAAGAATATGAGTAATCAATATAAAATAATACACATATTTGATGGCTCCTTCTCCGCCAAACTTAGTAGAATCGGATGTCATGTGATAGGCTACATACATTCCAAGGAAAGCAACCGAACAAGCGATAGCAACTTTCATTAAATTTTCATGCAACTTTCTATTTCCATTTTTGATAGCGATAACCGCAGCAACTAAAACCACAGCTGTTAAACCATTAATTGTGGCATAAATTGGCGGTAAAAAAGATAAAGGTTGCACATCATACCCTAATTTTCTTAAATTAACTCCAAAAAGCAAAGCTACAACTGCAGGAATTGCAACTGATAAAACCACAATAAGTTTGTTGTATTTTGTTTCTATATTATTTTCCATAATTATTCTTCAAGTAATTTTTTGATATCTTCTTTGATGGCTTCAACACCTGACGCTTCTAATCCGTCGTAATATAAAATTGGATTTCCTTGTGCGTCTTTTCTGCATCTTATTTTTCCATCTTTATCAATTAAAGCGAATAAACCTGAATGCTCAAATCCACCAGCTACTTTATTGTTTTCGCCAGCGTATAAGTTAAAACCTTTGTTTGCTAAACTGTAGATGTAATCTTTATCACCAGTTAAAAAATGCCAATTGTAATGCTTTACGCCTAATAAATTAGCATGCTCTTTTAATACTTGAGGTGTATCTTTTGCCGGATCAATAGTTATAGAAGCAATTCCGAAATTTGGATTTCCATAAAACTCGTTTTGTAATTGCAACATACTTTCATTCATTTTAGGACAAATGGTAGGGCAAGTTGAAAAGAAAAACTCCACAACATACACTTTCCCTAAATAGTCCTTATCCGAAATCGTTTTATTATCTTGATTCGTTAATTTGAATTCAGGAACTGGTCCAATTTCTACTAAATCAGATTTTTGAAATTTCGCAATAATTTTTGGCACTGCCCAAATTCCGAAAATTAAAATGATAAAAGAAATTCCGATGTATGATTTATTCTTCATGGCAAATTACTTTTGTTTTTCTATGTTTTCTTTGATATTATCTCTGAAAGCATCTTTTCTTTCGTTCTTATTTTTTTTAAGTGCTAAACGATATTCTCGCAGAAGTATTTTTACATCATCTGTCATTTCATTGTGCAAATCGGCAGCAGAAATGGTGTTATAGCTTTCTTTATATTCGTTTTCGCCTTTTCGGTTTTTACCCTTTCTTCCACGATGATTTAATTCTTTATCTACGATAATAACTGCTGGAGTTCCTTTGTTTTCATCTAATTGTCCCATTAGTTTATAGCTATCATAGAATTCTTGGATTTTATCTGGAGTAGAAAAAACGAATTTCCATCCATTCATATCTCCTGTTATCGGAGCTAATTCATCTATAATTTGTTGGCATTCTTTTTCCTTTCCTAAAGGAACTACCATAATCATTTGAAAATCTTTGAATCCTTTGTATTTGTTATAAATCTTCTGATTTAAATTAAAGAAATTACCACGATTTGTAATTACTTCTGTTCCCACAAAACCTAAAACGGTAATCTTTCCTTTCATTGCCTGTTTTGTTCCATCTAAACTTGACCAATCAGAAGGAATTTCTTGATTATTTTTAGAAAGTACCGGTAAAAAAAGTGAATTATGAGATGCCGTAGAAAACACCAAATAAATGGCGATAGGCAATATAAAAAGAGAAATGAGGACTAATTTATTTTTCATTAGATGAAACTAATTTTGTTCATACAAAAGTAAAAAAAATCCCGATGTAAATCGGGATTATATATTAGAAACAAGTGTTAAAATATCCACTTTAAGTGACCTGTTTTGAAAACTTCGTAAACGTAATCTCCTTCTACTAATAAAATAAAACTTAAGTAAAGGATTAAGAACGTAACTGTCCAAACAATTGATCTTCTAAACCATTTTTTTTCACCTTCCATATGCATGAAAGCCCAAGTAATGTAGTATGCTTTAACGATAGTTAAGATGATGAATAACCAGTTCAATAAATTCATTCCTAAGAAATTATTGAAATATAATGATTTAGGTTTATAGATTCCGAATAAAACCTCTACTATAGTAATTACAGATAGAATTCCGAAAACTACCCAAATTCTTTTTGTATTTGATTCGTGTGCGTGTGCCATGATATACTTTTATTATATAATTATACTAAGTAGAAGAAAGTAAATACGAATACCCACACTAAATCGACAAAGTGCCAGTATAATCCAACTTTTTCAACCATTTCGTAGCTTTTTCTTTTCTCGTAAGTACCTAATAACACATTAAAGAAAATGATGATATTAATTAATACTCCTGTAAACACGTGGAATCCGTGGAAACCTGTAATAAAGAAAAAGAAGTTAGCAAATAATTTATGACCGTATTCGTTTCTAACTAAGTTAGCACCTTCTACAACATATTTAGCTTCTTCTAATCTTTTTAAAGATTCAGCTCTTGATAAAACTGTTTTATGTTTTTCAGCATTTAAATACTCTGAACGAACTAAAATAGACTCATCAGATTTAAAACCTTCAACAACTTCATTCACAGAATAAGTTGGTAAAGTTGCTTCATCCATGAACCAAACTCCGTTACTTCTTTCGTGTTGTGTTCTTGCTTCAGGTAATGTTGCAGCAAAATCAGCTAATGCTACTCTTTTAAAAGTTCCGTCTTCTTGTTTTTGAACAAATTGTAAGATAGAACCTCCTTTAGTTTCAACAGCACCATATTCCCCTTTAATGAAGTTTTTCCATTCCCAAGCTTGAGAACCTAAGAAGATAAAACCACCAATAATAGTTAAAAACATGTAGAATGCTACTTTTGTTTTTTTCATGTGATGACCTGCATCTACAGCTAATACCATAGTTACAGAAGAGAAAATTAAGATAAAAGTCATTAACGCAACATAATACATTGGCGCATTTACACCATGTAAAAATGGAAAGTGGTTAAAAACTTCATCGGCGATAGGCCAAGTTTCAATAAATTTAAATCTTGAAAAACCGTACGCGGCTAAGAACCCAGAAAAAGTTAATGCATCTGATAAGATGAAAAACCACATCATCATTTTACCATAGGTTGCTCCTAATGGTCCTGGACCTCCGTCTAAAGCGTGTTCGTCTGTAATAACTGTCGCTCCCATAAATTTTTTAATTGTTAAAAAGTTCCCAAATTTATTATTTTTTTTCTATTTGAAAAAATAGAAAAATAAAAACAAATAAACCCAAATAAAATCCATAAAGTGCCAATACATCGCACTTAGCTCTATACCAAGGGTTTGAGCCGAATTGTATTTTTGTTTATAATGATTATAAATTACTACTAAAAGCGAAATAATACCTCCTAAAAGGTGAGCAATGTGAACCAAAACAGCAATATACAAAAATGAAGTAGTTACATTACTTTCACTTCCTGTAAAAAAATAGCCATTATCGATTACTTGTCCAAATCCTTTAAATTGCAATACTATAAACGCGATTCCAAGCGCTAAAGTAATCAATAAAAACATTGAAGCACTACTTCTGTTGTCTTTTTTTGTTGCTTGTAATGCTAAGTAAAAAGTAAAACTACTTACCAACATAGCTACCGTACTGATTACAAATGCAGAAGGTAACACAAAATCTTTCAACCAATCTGGTCTTGATTTACTTACTACGTACGCACTTGTTAATCCA
>NZ_JAKLJH010000165.1 GCF_023151265.1 Flavobacterium sp. | reverse complement strand
GGAGCAACAGGTCCGATGGGTCCACAAGGTCCAGCAGGAAATGATGGTTTAGACGGAGCTACAGGTCCAATGGGGCCTCAAGGACCAGCAGGTAACGATGGATTAGACGGAGCAACAGGCCCAATGGGTCCTCAAGGTCCAGCAGGAAATGATGGTTTAGACGGAGCAACAGGTCCGATGGGTCCACAAGGTCCAGCAGGAAATGATGGTTTAGACGGAGCTACAGGTCCAATGGGGCCTCAAGGACCACAAGGTCCAGCAGGTTCTCCAGCAATTATGGCATTCAGTTTTATGTCTAAAACATCAGATTACACAATTACTGCTGGTGACGCAACTAATAATCTTATCGTAAAAAATAGCAGTAACTCAGTTGTAACATTTACATTGCCAAGTGCAAGTTCAGTAGGAATAGGAAAAATGATTTATATTACATCTACTTCAACTTCAACACCACAATCAATCAATGTATTAACAGATGGAAGTGATTTGTTCTTCGGATTTTATACAACACCTTCTGGAACAACGGATATCTCTGCAACTACATTGTCTAACATTAGTTGGGTTCAATTAATTAGTGATGGAACAAGTTGGAATATTTTAGGAATGTATTGGTAATTCTTATAATCTTATTAGCTTATAAAAATAAAATTATATTTGTTGATAAGAATTTAAAAATTCAAAATAATTAATACAAAAAGCTACAATTCATATGAGTTGTAGCTTTTTTAATTTATACTATTTTAAAGTATTCTAATATTTCCCACTCAACAATTCACCTCCAATAGCTGATTTAGCTTCTATTCCTATTTTTTTCATCATTTCATAAGTTGTACAAACGGCTGCTGAAGTTACTGGGATTCCACATTCTGCTTGTATCAAATCAATAGCTTCTAAAGATGGCATTTGTACACAAGCTGAAGCTACTAAAACATCCACATCTGATAAATCCAGTTGTTTGTAGATTTCTAATAAATTCATTGGATTCTGAGCCGCAACTTCCAAATTATCTGGAATTTCTAAAGCAATACTTTGCTTCACTTTGATACCTTGATTTTCGATATAATCCACTACCATATCAGTTAATGGACGCATGTAAGGCGTAATAATCGAAATTTGTTTTGCACCTAAAACCTTCAATCCATTGATTAAAGCTCCTGCAGAAGTTACAATTGGAGTAGGGAAGTCATTCGCCACCGTTTCTTGATGTAAATTTACTTCCGATACGCAATGATAACCGCGTCCCATACTCATAATAGCTACTAAACATGCATATCCCATTACGTCAACATGTGCGTCTGATAATTCTTGAGCACATTTTAAACTCATGGCATCCATAGCTTCCAATTCTTCTTTGGTAACTTTTTTCATGCGCATTCTGCTGCTGTGAAAGGTGAAGCGTTCTGGTAAAATGGTTTCACGGGAGCGGAAAATTGCTGGTATTTCGGTTTCCATCGTTACGTTGGATGATGGAACTATTTGGCCTATTCTGTATTTCATTTTTATTTCTTTTTGGAACGCGGATGAAACGGATTGCTTACGCAAGCGCGAATAACCGCAGATTTTATTTTTGGAACACAGATTGAAAAAATTTTAATAATTACTTAAATTTCTTAAATCTGTGTTCGTTATAATTATATTTCTTTAATTGTATTTACTATTGTACCTATTCCCTCCACAGTAGCCTCAACTACATCGCCATCGTACATCCATTCTTGTGGGTCGCGACCGGCACCAACACCTGCTGGAGTTCCTGTTGCTATAATGTCGCCTGCTTCTAATGTGAAAACGGTACTTAAATCTTCAATCAAATCGTTGATGTTGAATAACATGAATTTGGTATTCGAATTTTGTTTTTCAACACCGTTTACTTTTAACGATAAATTCAAGTTGTGTGGATTTTCGATTTCGTCTCTTGTAACAATTACTGGTCCCATTGGAGCAAAAGTATCTTGTCCTTTAGAAACAATCCATTGGCCTTCTCTTCGACAATCACGCGCTGAAATATCGTTAATTACAGTGTACCCAAATACATAATCTAATGCTTCAGATTTTGGTACGTATTTTCCTTTCTTTGAGATAATTACTGCTAATTCACATTCCCAATCTAATTGAGAAGTCAACTTTGTATTTTTGATTATTTCGGTATTGGTAGCTGTAACTGTTGTAGGTGGTTTTGAGAAGATAATCGGTTTGGTTGGAAGCTTTCCAGTTGTATCTAAAGTACGAGCACTTTCTGCCACATGTTCTGTATAATTCAACCCAATTCCAATAATATTTTTTCTTGGTTTTTCGATTGGAGCCAAAATGGTTACTTCATCCATTTCATAAGCGATTTCTTCGAAGAAATTCTCAGGTGTTTCCGCAATCATTTCTGTTATTTCTGGGATAATTTCAAATCCCATATCGATTAATTCCAACATATCATTAGGTAACGGGAAATTGGAAACATCTCCAAAATCTTGCATGTCGATGACTTGGTTGTTATGAATAAAGCCTAAACGTGGCTCGGTGTCTTGTGTTTTGTAGGTAAGTAGTTTCATTTTTATTAATTTATTATAAAAGACTTGACCGTTGAGACAAGGCAATGCCTTTTCTTTACGATATTGATTGATGTCCGTTGTTTTCTGTTAATTCTCTTCCTTGGTATAATCCCAATCCTTCAATTACTGGTAAATCATTAAAATTAAAAAGGCAAGCATCTTCAGTATCAGAAAGATTGTGATGTTCGTGCCAAGCCCAACTCGGAACACAGAAAATATCTCTTTCTTTCCAATCGAAACGTTTTCCATTGATGATGGTGTAGCCTTTTCCTTTAGCGCATTGGTAAACAAAAGAACCTGTATGTTTGTGTGCTTTTCCTTTGAAACCTACTGGTAATAATTGCATCGCCGCTCCCATAGTTTGCATTACATGTCCGCCTGTTAATGGATTGGAATATTGCATAAAAATCCCATCAAACGGATTGACTTCATTCACTTTTTGTGCTTCTAATAACGCTGGGTAAACATTTTTCCAAGAATATTTGAAAAGCGGTGAATAAGGTTTATCCCAAGTTTTATCTGCTGGAATTAATCCCGCACAACCGTAAGTAATAGGCGAGAAGTTTAATGGTTTTACCAATTCTTGCTTGCCATCATAAACTGCATAATCATTTGCTTCTAAAGCATTCACTAACGGAATATCTAAACCGTCTTGCCAAATGCAGGTTTTTCCACCTTCTTCTACACCATGTTCGTGCCAAGTAGAGTTTGGTGTAATCACAAAATCATTCACTTCTAACATGATTTTATTGCCATCTACCACCGTATAACCTTTTTCGCCTTCCATAATAAAACGTAGGGCAGAAGCACGATGACGATGAGCCGAAGTAAATTCACCAGGACGAGTTACTTGAATTCCAGTATACAACCAACCCACAGCTGCTGAAACATCTTTCCGTTTGTCATTTACCAAATATACAACACGTCTTCCCGCTTGTTCTGGTGTTACTAATTCGGATGATTTTAGTACTAATTCACGTAAATGATCATATTTCCAAAGCATTGGAACAGATGTAGAACGAGGTTCCCAAGGTTCAATATCATTAGCGACTGTCCATAAAGCACCAGCACCAAGGGTTTCTAATTCTTTATAATACGCTTTTAGTTCGTCGGAATCCTGAACTCTTGCTCTTCCGTATTGGTCGTCTGAATAGTTGTTTGTTTCCATAGTAAGTTGTCTTAATACTTAATTCTCTAGTCTTAATACTATTTTTTATTAAATTCCTCGTGATTATCGATAAATGTGATTTTTCGAGTAGGAGCCGTGTTTACTCTTAAATCGAAAATATCAAATCGATTGTAATGTCCTAAAATATCGTGCATTTGCTTTGGTTGGATGCATTTTGCTAAGTCGATTTCGGCATAAACCATTCCTTCTTCGTCAATAAGTGGTTGTCCTATGACAGCACCATTCGGACCAATAAATCCAGAGAAAGCGGAACTTTTTCTATCTAACAATTCATCAACATTTGGAACATCGGCACGTAAAGCATCTTTAATTTCTTGCGAAACGGTCGAACAAGAAACAATTGTAAACAATTTCCCTTCAAACGAATGCGCAGCCGCACGAATTTTAATTGCTTCTGCCATATCGTAATCAGGTGGCGCTACGGGAAGTGAAATGTAATTCGCAATATGAATCAATTCGCCTTGAGAAAGTAGTGTAAAACGCGCTAAAGTATTCGTGTTTTCGCCACAAGCTAAGGTTCCGATTGGACCAATTTCTGTATTATACACTTTTAATGAAGAACCATCACCCGAAGACCAAGTTAGTTTTTCAGCCCATGTTGGGACTAATTTTCTGTGTTTTCCAACGATAACGCCTTTATTGTCGATGATTAAGTTGGTATTGTAAATTTCACCATAGCTTTTACCACGTTCGTTAATTCCCATTACGATATGAATGTCGTTATCTTTGGCAGCTAAGCAAAGTTTCTTTATTTCTGGACCAGCTACATCAACCGAATTTTTATATAATTCTTCGTACCATTTACTGCCTTGAACAGGCGTCATAATCCAATTCCAATACGGATATCCTGCGATAAAGACTTCTGGAAAAGCGATTAATTTTGCTCCGTTATTACTTGCTTCTTTAATGAAAGAAATGGCTTTATCAACTGTTTTCTCTACATTTAGAAATACAGGTGACGTTTGAACGGTTGCAGCTTTGAATTTTTTGAATTCCATTTGTGAATTTTTTTTTGGAACACAGATTGGAGAAATTTTTAAAATTTATAGAATTTCTTAAATCTGTGTTTCTAGTTTTATAATTCGTATTGCTTTATTTTTTGTTTCATTTCTTCTGTAAAAGGTTCGGCTTTGATACCGTTTCTCTCTAGATTGAAAGCTACGTTTACTAAAGTGACTTCGCCTTCTAAAACGGTATTTTCTGATTCATTGACAAACTGAAATCCGCAAAGTATTGACGAGTTTTTTAATTCTTTTACCCACAATTTTTTGGTTAAGATTTCGCCTAATCTTGCGGCATTTTTGAATTGAATTTTTAAATCAACCGTTGGAATACCATTGGTTTCGTGCATTTTTGAAAAAGGACGATCTAAGGCTTCTTCAAACCAATCTTCTACCAAGCAATTTAGCATTTCTAAAAATCTTGGATAGAAGACAATTCCAGCATAATCAACATGTTGGAAACGTACTTTTTCTTGTTTTGTAAATTGACTCATAATTTGTTTAAGATTTGGTCTAATTTTGAATTTATTTCTTCAAGACTAATATTACTATATTCTCTCAATCCCCAAAGTTTTCTTGATATTTCATCAATTTTAACGTTATCATCATAACTGTAACTTGAATAATCTGAGAAAT
>NZ_JAKLJH010000164.1 GCF_023151265.1 Flavobacterium sp. | reverse complement strand
TTAAGAAGTGAAAAAGCAAGACTTCTAGGATATGAAACACACGCTGATTATGTGTTAGAAAAGTCAATGGCTAAAAATCCTGAAACTGCTACTAAATTGTTGATGGATTTATGGACTCCAGCTTTAAATATGGCAAAAAAAGAATCGGCTGACATCAAAGAAATGATGTTAAAAGACGGAATTAAAGATGATGTTCAACCTTACGATTGGAGATATTACGCTGAAAAAATCAGAAAAGAACGTTTTGATTTGGATGAACAAGAAATGAAACCTTACTTCAGTTTAGAAAAAACAAGAGAAGGTGTTTTTACGGTTTGTAAAAATTTATATGGATTACAATTCAAACAATTAAATAACGTACCAAAATACCATGAAGACCTAACCGTTTGGGAAGTAACCGAAGCTAACGGAAATCACGTAGGAATTTTATACATGGATTTCCACCCAAGAGCATCAAAAAGAGGTGGCGCATGGATGACATCGTATCGTACTCAAAAAATGGAAAATGGAAAACGAATTGCTCCTGTAGTTTCAATTGTTTGTAATTTTACTAAACCAACAGAAAACGCTCCAGCTTTATTAACTTTTGATGAAGTAAGCACGTTCTTCCATGAATTTGGTCACGCTTTACACGGATTATTATCAAACGTGACTTATGAAAGTGTTGCAGGAACAAGTGTTCCAAGAGATTTCGTAGAATTACCTTCTCAAATTATGGAAAACTGGGCAGCAGAACCAGAAGTAATGAAAATGTATGCAAAGCACTATAAAACGGGAGAAATTATTCCGGATGCGTTAATTGAAAAAATGCAAAAAGCGGGTACTTTTGACCAAGGTTTTGCAACTACAGAATATTTAGCAGCTTCTTTTTTAGATATGCAATATCATACTCAAAAAGGAAACATTACGGTTGATGCTGAAACGTTTGAAAAAACAGCAATGGATAAAATTAATTTACCAAGTACTATTATTCCTAGATACAGAAGTACGTATTTCAACCATATTTTTGCTGGTGGTTATTCAGCTGGATATTACAGTTATATTTGGTCAGGAGTTTTAGATACCGATGCTTTTGAAGTATTTAAAATAAACGGATTATTCAACCAAGATTACGCTAAATCATTCCGAAAAAACGTTTTAGAGAAAGGTGGAACTGAAGATCCAATGGAACTTTACAAAAGTTTTAGAGGTGCCGAACCAAGCACTGAACCACTACTAAGAAAAAGAGGTTTAGACCAAGTGAAATAATAATAAAAAACGCCTGAACTGTTTCAGGCGTTTTTTTATTATTTAGTCTTCCATTTCAAAGAAAAGCGGTTCAATCATAATTCTGTCTGCTAATACTTCTACTCTTTCGGTAATTTGGGAACAGAAAAATAATCGTTGGGTTTTTTCAGCACTCATAGAAAGTCTTTGAATGATGGAATCTTCTCGTTTACGCAACATTTCTTCTACGTCATCCACAACAAACATTTTAATGGTAGTCATATTGAATCCTGCTGATGAGAACATTTCGTTGATACGAATTGGCGTTCCAATCAATACATCCATTCCTAAGGAAATTTGGTTTTTATCGTAATCGATATCGCCTTTTTCGTGTACACCAAAAACTCTTAAATTATTATAACGATTCAATTTCTTGAACATTTCAACTGCTTCAAGTACTTTTTCTTTGTCTTGAACTAAAATTAAAGCGCGTGTACTTTCTCCAACAGGTTGATCCATTTTCTGAATCACATTCATTAAAATAGTAGTGGTTTTTCCAGAACCATTTGGCGCTTGAATTACAGCATCTACACCACTTTTAATAGTTGAAAATGTTTCTTGTTGCAGCTCATTAGCTTCGATTAAATCGTTTTCAATAAGTGCTTTTTGAAGGTTGGGATTTATTTTTTTTAATTGCATTTTTTATTTAGTAATTAGTGAAGAGTGATTAGTAATTAGCAAACTTTTCACTATTTACTTATCACTTTTTACTTGATATTATTTACTTGCAAACAGTTTTACATCTTGTTCCGAAATTTCGTTTCCACCTAAGATAATTAAGCGTTCTACTACATTTCGTAATTCACGGATATTTCCTGTCCAATCGTATTCTTGTAATAATTTGATGGCTGATTTTGAAAATGATTTTGGAGAAGTTCCTTGTTCCGAAGCAATCTTAACAGCAAAATGCTCAATTAATTCCGGAATATCGTCTCTTCTATCGTTTAAAGCTGGAACTTTGATTAAAATCACCGCTAAACGATGATATAAATCTTCTCTGAATCTACCTTCTTCGATTTCTTTTTTCAAATCTTTATTAGTTGCCGCTACAACACGAACATTTACTTTAATGTCTTTGTCAGCACCAACACGTTGAATTAAATTCTCTTGTAAAGCACGTAACACTTTGGCTTGAGCCGATAAACTCATATCGCCAATTTCATCTAAGAAAATAGTTCCGCCATCAGCAGCTTCGAACTTTCCAGCTCTGTCTTTTACAGCTGAAGTAAAAGCACCTTTAACGTGCCCAAACAATTCGCTTTCAATTAATTCAGATGGAATAGCCGCACAATTCACTTCGATAATGGGAGCAGATGAACGCTCGCTTCTTTCGTGCAATTGATGAGCAACTAATTCTTTTCCAGTTCCGTTTGGACCTGTAATTAGAACTCGTGCATCAGTTGGAGCTACTTTCTCAATCATGGTTTTGATGTGATTGATAGCTTCGCTATTTCCTATCATTTCGTAGTTTTTAGAGACTTTCTTTTTTAAGATTTTGTTCTCTACAACTAATTGTTTTCTGTCTAACGCATTTCGAACCGTGTTTAACAAACGATTCAAATCTGGTGGTTTTGAAATATAATCAAATGCTCCTAAGCGCATCGTGTTTATTGCTGTTTCCAAATCACCATGACCAGAAATCATCACCATCGGAATTTCAGGTTTGATTTTTTTAACAGCTTCTAATACTTCAACACCGTCCATTTTTGGCATTTTAATATCGCAAAGAATCAAGTCATAATCTTCATTTTTGACTTTTTCAACTCCTTGCAAACCGTCTTCTGCTTCTTCAACTTTATACGAATCATTTTCTTCGGAAAGTATTTTAGTTAATACTCTTCGAATTGCTGCTTCGTCTTCTATGATAAGGATTTTACTCATTCTTTTTTAGGTTAGAAGTTTATGAGGTTATAAGTTTAAGAGGGTTTTGAAAACTTTTAAACTCCTAAACTATAAACTTTTAAACTTACTTTAATATTTCAACCATTTATATAACTCTTTCCAACTTGGTTTTTTTCCGTACATTAAAATACCAACTCGGTAGATTTTTGCCGCAAACCAGACTACAAAGATAAACGTTCCGTACAATAAAACTACAGAAAGTGCTAATTGCCATAATGGCACTCCAAAAGGAATACGCATTAACATCACAATTGGCGAGGTTAATGGAATTAAAGAAAACACTACTGCAACGGTTCCGTGCGGATCATTCATAACCGTTAAAAAACCAACATAAACCGCTAGCATCAAAGGCATAATGATTGGCATTAAAAACTGTTGGGAATCGGTTTCAGAATCTACTGCGGCTCCAATGGCAGCGTAGAACGAACTATATAAAAAGTAACCTCCAATAAAGAAAATTACAAAACCTATTAATATGGATGTTACTGGAATTTCAGCAATATAAAGTTGTAATTTATCCATAAAACTCATGGCTACTTCTGCTTGTTCTGCTGTAACTTGTGCGGTTGCAACAGCTTCTTGTTGGCTTCCAAAAACAGCCGATAACGAAAACATCAAAACCACTCCAAGTAAAATCCAAATTAAGAATTGAAGAATTCCCGCTAATGAAGTTCCTATGATTTTTCCCATCATCAATTGAAATGGTTTTACCGAAGAAATGATGATTTCAATAATACGATTCGTTTTCTCTTCAATAACACTTCGCATCACCATGTTTCCGTAGATAATAATGAACATCATAATTAAATATCCGAAAGCAAAACCGATTCCTATTTTGATTTCATTTAAGAATTTTAATCCGTCTTCACCTGAAAACTTAGCGAATTGCACTTCCGATTTAATTTTCGCTTTTTCAATGGTATCAGCATCAAAACCTAATTTTTTCAGATTTTCTTTGTTTAATTTGGTATCAATGACTTTTTGTAAATTCATTAAGAAATCCATTTTCGGACTATCATCTGAAATATAAGTTGTTTTGGTTGCCAATTCTTCTACGTTTTGAACTTCTGGCACATAAATTAAGCCTTCAAAAGCGTTACTTGATGAATCTTTTGCCTTATCAAATGACAAATTAGAAAGATTTACATATTTAATATCTTCGGTATTTTTAAAATCATTTACAAACACATTCGCTCTATCGTGAACTCCAATAGTTTTTATATCGCCTTTATTTACGCTCGATAAATACGCAATTAAAAAAGACATTCCCACAATCAATAACGGACCTAAAAAAGTCATTACGATAAATGATTTATTGCGCACTTTTGCAATAAATTCTCTCTTGATAATTAAAGATAATACGCTCATGATTATTGACTTACTGTTTGAATGAATATATCGTTAACTGTTGGGATTTTTTCCATAAAATGGGTCACTTGACCAAATTGTGTTAAAATAGAAATCAATTCATTAGAAGAGTGATTTTCTAGATGTACTTCTAATTTTAAATCATCATTTAACGATTTGAAGTTGGTTTGCCCAATGGTAAATTTTTGAGTTAAACTCACCATTAAACCTTCAATATTATTTGAAATGATTCCCACTTGATAAATATTGGTACGGTGTTGACGTTTTACATCATCTAATTTTCCTTCGATAAGCTTATTAGATTTGTGAATTAACGCAATGTAATCGCACATTTCTTCTACCGATTCCATTCGATGAGTAGAAAAAATTACAGAAGTTCCTTTTTTATTTAATTCGATGATTTCGTCCTTGATTAAATTCGCATTAACTGGGTCAAAACCTGAGAATGGTTCATCTAAAATCAATAATTTAGGTTGGTGCAAAACCGTTACAATAAACTGAATTTTTTGCGCCATACCTTTAGAAAGTTCTTGGATTTTCTTATCCCACCAACCTTGAATTTCGAACTTTTCGAACCAATATTTCAATTGTTTTTTCGCTTCAGCTTCGGGCATTCCTTTTAGTTGTGCCAAATACAAACATTGCTCTCCCACTTTCATAGTTTTATACAAACCGCGTTCTTCGGGCATGTATCCAATGTGTTTTACATGTTCTGGATTTAACTTTTCGCCATCCAATAACACCAAGCCGCTATCTGGCATTGTAATTTGATTGATGATACGAATTAAGGAGGTTTTTCCAGCACCATTAGGACCTAAAAGTCCGTAAATACTACCTTTTGGAACTTGAAGCGAAA
>NZ_JAKLJH010000163.1 GCF_023151265.1 Flavobacterium sp. | reverse complement strand
TCATCAATATGAAAAGTAAAAAACAAGTATTGTAAATACGAAATGACTCCAATAATTAGGACAACACCCGCTACACTTCCAAAAAAAACAATTTTATTGAGTGAATCAAACTTTACTAACCAAATCAACAACATTGGCCACAAAGCACGAACCGTTTTCTGCAAGGAATTGGCAAACATAACCAAAATCCCTGGAAGCGACTGACGTTGTGGTTGTGAAAAATCGACAGATTTATTCATGTTCTTCAGTTAGAAATGATTCAGTTGTTTGTTCTTCAATAGGTTCGTCTTTTTTTGGCGGATTGATTTTTTGTGAAACCAAATTCTTAATAAGCTGCGCATCTGCTAAAAGCAAACCTGGAATTTCTAAATCCGAACTACTGCCACCAGCAGTGAATAATTCAACAGAAGCCAAACCTAATTTTCGAGAAATAAATCCTTGATGTAAAGCTACATGTTGTACTCTATTAAAAGGAATAATTGTAGTCGTCTCCGAAATTAATCCAGATTTATAAATGGCATCATGTTCTCTAAAAGCGTAGCCTTTTTTGTGAAAACTAAATTTCGTAAACATGACTAATCCTGCTAAAAACAACACTAGTCCAACTAAAATTGCTATCCAAATCGTATTAAAAAAAGCATCTTGTTTGAAATAAAACAAAGTTGAAAATCCTCCAATCACCAAAATTAAAAGCAATGAAAAATTAAAAAGCAATACCGTAATATATTTGGGATTCAATCCTTTCAATTGCACTTCTTCAAATTTCGGAAGTTGGTTTATGTCGATGGGATTATTGGTGAAATTCATGTTTTAAATTATTTTCTTCTAAATTTTCAACTTTTATAAATTGATTTAAAACTTCTAACTCGTTTTCTTTAAAATCTTCAATTGGAAAATTAAAAACCTTATCTGTTTTCATAAGAGCAATAGCTAAATTATTGTTTTTAATTGCTACATATTTAATATCAGACTTTGAATAATCTTCAAAATAATTATTTTCAATAATTGTTACAAAATTTTGTTTAACAATCAAATGGTATTTTAATTGCTTCAGGTTTATAAAACTTAAAAACAATATGTTGTAAAAACTAAATTCTGGTAATTCTTTATGTTTTACTAAAACGAAAACGTAAGCTAAAATTGTGAAAACAAAAAGTATCATTAAAAAAAAATGAAATCCAGAAAATTTGTATTCATGTCTACCAATTATTGTCCAATCATTTTTATATTGTTTCCATTTCAAATACGAGTGATAAAATAATTGTATCAACAAGAATGAAATACAAAAAAACGATCCAACATAATTTAATTCCCACGAATTCTTAATCCATAAAAAAATAGAATAAAGAACTGTCAGAAAAACAGCAAATAATATAGAATAAAACGATTTTAATTTTAGCATCAAAATTTGATTAATTAAGGCAAATATTTCTTTTCAAAATTTGGTTTACGTTTTTCTAAGAACGCATCTCTTCCTTCTTTTGCTTCGTCTGTCATATACGCTAAACGTGTTGCTTCACCGGCAAAAACTTGCTGTCCTACCATTCCATCATCCGTCAAATTCATAGCAAATTTTAGCATTTTGATTGAAGTTGGTGATTTAGCTAGAATTTCTTGTGCCCATTCAAAAGCTGTGTCTTCCAATTCTGCATGTGGAATTACGGCATTCACCATTCCCATTTCAAAAGCATCTTGAGCCGAGTAATTTCTACCTAAGAAGAAAATCTCTCTCGCTTTTTTTTGTCCGACCATTTTAGCCAAGTAAGCCGAACCATAACCACCATCAAAACTCGTTACATCAGCATCGGTTTGTTTAAAAATTGCGTGTTCTTTACTCGCTAATGTTAAATCACAAACTACGTGAAGCGAATGTCCGCCACCAACAGCCCATCCCGGAACTACACAAATCACAGCTTTTGGCATAAAACGAATCATACGTTGTACTTCCAAAATGTTTAATCTGTGGTAACCGTCTTCTCCTACATACCCTTGATTTCCGCGAGCTTTTTGGTCGCCACCACTACAAAAACTCCAAATGCCGTCTTTAGAACTTGGTCCTTCTGCCGACAGTAATACTACTCCAATAGAGGTATCTTCTTGTGCATCGTAAAATGCCTCGATTAATTCTTTGGTTGTTTTTGGACGAAATGCGTTTCTAACATCTGGTCTATTGAAAGCGATTCTAGCAACGCCATCGCATTTTTTATACGTGATATCTTCGAATTCTCTTGCGGTTACCCAATTAATTTTGCTCATTTTTCAAGTATTTAAATAGATAATGGTAATTTTTATTAAATGTAAATTTCCGTAAAAATAATTCATTTTTTGCATTATATTGCAAGTTCAAAACAATAAGTCACATGAAAAAAATATATGTAGGATTCCTATTGAGTGCATCATTTTTTACAGCTACGGCTCAAAACTATGAATTTCAGAAAGTTAATGATGTGGAATGTTTGCCTGTTATCTCACAAGATATTACGGGAACTTGCTGGAGTTTCTCTACTTCTTCGTTTTTAGAGTCGGAAATTATTCGCTTAACGGGTAAGAAAATCGACCTTTCTGAAATGTATCAAGCGAGAACTACTTATCCTTTAAAAGCAGAAAACTATGTTTTACGTCAAGGAAAAGCTAATTTTAGTGAAGGTGCTTTGGCGCATGATGTAATCAACAGCGTAGCAAAATACGGATTAGTTCCGAACAATATTTATGATGGTTTAAGTGACGATACCAACAAACACAATCATGCTGAAATGGTTGCAGTTTTAGAGGCGATGTTGAAAACATATGTTGAAAATCCTGCAAAGAAATTATCTCCAAATTGGAAACAAGCTTTTAGTGCAGTTTTGGATATTTATTTAGGAAGTATTCCAACCAAATTTGAGTACGAAGGCAAAAATTATACGCCGAAATCATTTGCTGAATTTGCAAAAATTAAACCTGAAAATTATGTGACTTTGACTTCGTTTACACACGAAGCGAATTACAAACCGTTTATTTTGAATATTCCAGATAATTTTTCAAATGGAAGTATGTACAATTTACCGTTAGATGAATTTATCTCCAATATTGATAATGCTTTAGCTAATGGTTACTCGCTTTCTTTAGATTGTGATGTTTCAGAACCAACGTTTTCAGGAAAATATGGTGTTGCTTTTATTCCAGAAAAAGAAGAAGATACTAAAACGGGTTTGGCTGAAATTGTTGTTGAAAAGAAAATCACACCTGAATTCCGTCAACAAGAATTTGAAAACTTGACAACTACTGACGATCATTTAATGCACATTGTTGGAAAAGTTAAAGATCAAAAAGGAAATGTATATTACAAAGTAAAAAACTCTTGGGGAAGCGATGAAAAGAAAGTCGCAAACGGGGGTTATATCTATATGAGTGTGGCTTACATGAAATTAAAAGCAATTTCGGTTATGGTGCACAAAGATGGAATTTCAAAAGAAACTAAGAAGAAATTAGGATTGTAATATGATTTTCAAGTCGGCAGTAAGTAAACTGAATAAGTATATTTATATTGGAGTAATATTATTTCTATTAGTCTTAACAATTCCTGCTTTTTTTGAGGATTCTTACGAGCCATTTTTAGTACTATTTTCGATACATTTCTTAGTGATTTTATTCCTAATTTGGACGTATAAAACTACTTTTTACAAGATTGAAAACACAGATTTACATTGGAAATCGGGTCCTTTTAAAGGTAAAATTGATATAACTAAAATCAATAGAATTGAATATCATAAAGGAATTTATGTACCAACTATTTGGAAACCAGCATTGAGTCATATTGGTTTAATTATTACATATAACAAATATGATGATATTTACATTTCACCTGAAAAACAAGAAGAATTTATTACTACATTGCAACGCCTAAATCAAAATATTACGTTTAAGAATACTCCCTATGTTGAATAAAATAGTACTTGTAAGTTTAAGTTTACTACTTTTTAATTGCCAAAATAAACCCGACGAAAACAAAGAATCTACCTTAAAAGATAAAGAAGGTAATGTTTCTGAATATGCCGTAAACTTTACGCCACTAACTACCATTTACAAAAAAAGAATGGGGAATGAAATGGAGGCATTTTACGATAAAAAATTCAATGCAAAAGATTTCAGTGGTTCTTTTTTAGTAGCTAAAAATGGAGAGATTTTATACGAAAATTATAGTGGCTTCGCTTACAAAGAAAAAGGAGATTCTATTAAACAAAACACACCTTTACATATTGCATCGGTAAGTAAAGTTATTACTGCGGTAACGGTTTTGAAATTGGTCGATCAAAAGAAACTGGAATTAGACGCTACAGTAAAATCAATTTTACCTGAATTTCCGCACGAAGAAACTACAGTAAGAATGTTATTAAATCACAGAAGTGGTTTAAGAAATTATGCCTATTTTACAGATGATAAAGGTGTTTGGGATAAGAAAAAAACACTAACTAATCAAGATGTTTTAACGCTTTTAGCAACAAAAGATATTGGGTTAGAATCAAAGCCTGGAACGCGTTTTGGTTATTGTAATACGAATTATGCTTTATTGGCTTTAATCATCGAAAAAGTGACTAATAAAACGTATCCAAAAGTACTTCAAGAAATGATTTTTGATCCTTTAGATATGAAAAATACTTTCGTTTTTGATGATTTAAACAAAAAAGACGAAGTGAGTCAATCTTACAAAAACAATTACTTACGTTTGGCTTTTGAGTTTTTGGATCAAGTATATGGGGACAAAAACATCTATTCTACTCCGCGTGATTTATTGAAATTTGATTTGGCATTATATTCCGATAAGTTTTTAAGTGCCAAAATGAAGGAAGAAATGTACAAAGGCTACAGCTACGAAAGAAAAGGAACCAAAAATTATGGCTTAGGTATTCGAATGTTGGAATTTGAAACGGGTCAACAATACTTCTTTCACAATGGTTGGTGGCATGGAAACACTTCTTCTATGGTTACACTTCATAAAGATTCTGTTACTATCATTGCGTTATCGAATAAGTTTACTCGTAAAACATATCAAACAAAACGTTTAGCTCCAAAATTTGGCGATTATCCGTTTAAATTTAATGCAGAAGAAGGCGAATAATTAACCTATTTTCACCGAAGTCATCGTTAACGAACCTCCAACGGCTTTATCGTTAAAGAATTCCACTTTATCATTATCCGTTTGAAGTGCTAAAATGTATAATAATGGATAATAATGGTCGGGTGTTGGTATAGCTAAAGTAGCTGCTTTATGAAGTTTTTCATATTGAATTAACTCTTTATGAAAACCGTTTGAGATTTTATTTTTAAAGATGTCATTCATTTCTAAAGCCCAATCAAATCCGTATTCGGGTTCGTTGAGTTTATCCCAAGCTACCATTCGCAAATTATGGACCATATTACCACTTCCGATAATTAAAACTCCTTTTTTACGAAGTGCTAATAATTGTTTTG
>NZ_JAKLJH010000162.1 GCF_023151265.1 Flavobacterium sp. | reverse complement strand
AATCTTTTCCGTAACCACAAGCCTTTTATAATCTTTTTTTTGTCTTTTTTTTCATGTTTTTCTTAACATGCTGATAACAAGGATTTAATATAGAAAAGTTTTTTACATCCCCCTAACCCCCTTCGAAGGGGGAATGCTTTTTATGAGGTATTTACTTGTTCAACATATAAGTCATAGAAGTGTTTTGTTACTTATATATAGTGTAGAAAAAGTGCATGGAAGTGGTGTTGGTGTGAAGATAACTAAACGCAACATCCCCCTGACCCCCTTCGAAGGAGGAATGCTTTCTAAGAAGGATTCGTTTATTTTATTTTATACTATATATGTATAGTTTCAGGTTTCAAGTTTCAGGTGTGGCTTAACTGCGTTAAGCGGTAGCCTGCTGCGCAGGAGATTCCTACTTCGGCGGAATGACAATTGCTCGCAGGAGCGAGGAAGGATTGCTAGCTTTGAGAGAGATTTGTGCTTGACGAGCCAGTGGGATGGTTATCTGGAATGCTAAACGTCTTGAATAGCCCCGATGGGAGCGGCATCCTTTTATAAACCCGTCAGATTTGTAAAAGATATAGCGGACAGCGGGACTAAACGTTTTATGGAATGCTGAATATCTGCTTCTAAAAATTAATCGAAGCGTATGGCTTTTACTGGTGAGATTTTGGTGATAATGTAAGATGGAATTAATAAAACCAACAAACAAACGATTACGGTTCCGATGTTTAATAATGCGATGTGGAGTAAATTGATACTTACTGGCGCTTCATTTACGTAATAGTTTTCGGGATTGAGTTGGATTACGCCGAATAATTTTTGAATTAATAATAAAGAGATAGCGATTAGATTTCCCCAAAATAATCCGCGAGCAATTAGGTAAAATGCATTGTACAGAAATATTTTTCTAACATTCCAGTTGTTAGCACCCATGGCTTTTAGAATTCCAATCATTTGGGTGCGTTCTAAAATTAGAACTAATAATGCGACTACCATGTTGATGGTGGCTACGACAATCATTACGATTAGAATAACCAAGATGTTAAAATCAAACAATTTTAGCCATTCGAAAATACTGTAATATTTCTCTTCAATGGTAATACTATTATAGGTAGGCGGAATTTCTTTGTAAACTTCCTCTCCTTTTTCTTTAATTTTTGAGAAATCGTCTACGAAAACCTCGAATGCTCCAACTTCTGTTGGTTGCCATTTGTTGATGAGTTGCACGTGGCGAATATCTCCTATTATATAAGTAGCGTCGAATTCTTGAAAACCTGAGTTGAAAATTCCAGTGATTAGGAAGTTTCTTTTGTTGGGAAGTTTTCCGTTTTCTTTCATGAAAAACGTTAGAAACTTATCTCCTACCTTTAAATGTAATCTTTTAGCTAAGTATTCCGAAATCAAAACTTCGGTATTGAGTTCGGATTTTAGATTTGGGATTTTACCATCGACCAAATATTCTTCTAGATTAGTAAAATTATAATCTTTTCCAACACCTTTATATATGATGCCTTCAAAAGCTTTTTCTGTACGAATGATTCCGGCTTTGCTAGCAACCGCTTGCACATGACTGATGCCTTCTACATTTTTGAACTTAGGATAAAAACTTTGATTGATAGAAATCGGTTCAGTGGTGACTTGTGATTGATTGTCATCAAAATTAGAAATAATAATGTGTCCATTGAAAGCTGATACTTTCTCACGAATTTTATCTTGAAGCCCAACACCTGTAGCCACTGCCATAATCATCATAATAATTCCGATGGCAATTGCCGTAATCGCAATTTTTATAATTGGCGAAGAAATACTACTTTTATAACTTTTAGCAGCAATTAGTCTTTTGGCTATGAAATATTCTAAATTCAAGGTTTTTATGACATCTAAATTATTTTTCAAAAGTACATTATTATTTTTTTCTTTACTAATCGTTTCGTGTGGAAGTAGTAAAAAGGCTATTCCGCAGGTAAAACCGAGTGCTGATAATGTGACTTTGACTTCTACTTCAACAGATGTCACTTTTAAAACCGGTACCGAAAACTTTGGCAGTTATTTACCATTATTGAAAGACAAACGTGTTGGGATTGTTACGAATCAAACGGGAATATTAGAAAACAAAAGTAAATTAAGTCCTGAAGACCACGGAGTACATTTATCGAAAGAGAAGCATTTGGTTGATTTTTTAATCGAACAAAATATCAATCTTCAAAAAATTTATGCTCCTGAACACGGTTTTAGAGGAACAGCTGATGCGGGCGAATTAATTGTTGACGGAAAAGACACCAAAACGAATTTACCAATTATTTCCCTTTACGGAAACAACAAAAAGCCAAAACCTGAACAATTAGAAGGAATTGATATCTTGGTTTTCGATTTGCAAGATGTTGGCGCGCGATTTTACACTTATATATCGTCGTTACATTATGTGATGGAAGCTTGTGCGGAAAATAATATTCCGCTTTTAGTTTTAGACCGACCAAATCCGAACGGAACTATTATTGATGGTCCGATTTTAGAAAATGAACATAAAAGTTTTGTTGGGATGCATGAAATTCCGGTTTTGCATGGAATGACGATTGGCGAATATGCGAAAATGATTAATGGCGAAAAATGGTTGAAAGACAGTTTGCAATGTGATTTGAAAGTAGCACCTTGTTTGAACTATTCGCACGATATGAAATACAGCTTACCTGTGAAGCCTTCGCCAAACTTACCGAACGATCAATCAATTAATTTATATGCGAGTTTGTGCTTTTTTGAAGGCACGAATGTAAGCTTAGGTCGTGGTACCGAAAAACAATTCCAAATTTACGGTTCGCCCTTTTTACCTGAAAGCGAATTTGATTTTAGCTTTACTCCGCAACCTAATTTTGGTGCAAAAGATCCCGTTCATAATGGAAAGTTATGCTTTGGCGAAGATTTAACCGAAATTAGAAAAGTACACCGATTAGAATTAAAATGGTTATTGAAAGCCTACGAAAACACAGCAGACAAAACTGTTTTCTTCAATGATTTCTTTACCAAATTAGCCGGAACCAAAAAACTCCGCGAACAAATTGAAGCCGGAATGACGGAAAAAGAGATTAGAAAAACTTGGCAAGAAGGTTTAGAGCAGTTTAAAGAAGTAAGAAAGAAGTATTTGATTTATTAAGCGATAAAACTATTTTACTATCATCTTACCTATTTCATAACTTTTAATACTACCAAAGCCGTTAAAAATATTTGACTTTGTTAAGTATTCAATAGTTACAGTTTTACCTATTAGTTTATTTTCTAATTCAACCAGACTATTTTTTTCTAATAACGCTCTGTTAATATAATAAACTGAATTGTCATTTTCAATTGTTATCACAGCATCTTTGATTCCGCCTTCACTAATTTTCACAATCTTACCTGTAGTAATTTTACTTTCTTTATCTTCAAATAACTCAAAAATAAGTACAACAAGAAATAAACCAACAATTACAAAAAACACTTTTCTTAACATAATTCTTCTTTTAATGAAAAACGTAAATTGAGATAAAAAAATTGTTTACAAAGGCAACTTCTCCTTCATTTTCTCCACAATATTAAAAGCAGCTGGACAAATCGCTACATTTTTCAAGGTTAAATCTGAGATTTGTTGGAATTTCTTTCTGTCGGTATGAGGAAATTCTCGGCAGGCTTTTGGGCGAACATCGTAGATGAAACATTTGTTGTCGCTATCTAAAAACGTACAAGGAACACTTTTCAACACATAATCGTTGTCTTCATCAATGCGAAGATATTGGTCGATAAATTGCTGTGGTTTTTGACGAAAACTCTTTGAAATTCGCTCAATATCAGCCGAAGTAAACAATGGCCCAGTTGTTTTGCAACAATTGGCACACTCCAAACAATCCGTTTTTTTGAATTCGGCCTCGTGTAAATCTTGCATTACATAATCCAAATTCTTGGGTGTTTTCTTTTTTAACTTGTCAAAATACTTTTTGGTTTCGTTATGCGTATCTTTGGCAAGTTTTCCGAGTTCGTCGATTTTTGGTTTCAAGTTTAAAGTTTCAAGTTGAACCACAAAGTTAAGAACTTGAAACTAAAAAAACCTGAAACTTTAAACAAAAAGCGATGAAAGACCTTTTCGGAAAAGCCATTTTAGATTATCAAACCAATAATTCTCCCGAAGATTTAATCACAGAAACTTCTATTTCGGAAGCCGATGAAATGAGTGTTGCTTATTTGTTTCGTGATTTTAAAGAAATGCCAAAATTGGAGCAAAAAGCGTTACAATTGGCAAAAGGAAAAGTGTTAGACGTTGGTTGTGGTGCAGGAAGTCATGCTTTGTATTTGCAGGAAAAAGGTTTTGATGTTACGGCAATTGATATTTCTGAAAACGCGATTAAAGCTTGTGAATTAAGAGGTTTGAAAAATTGTAAAGTTTCGGATGTTTTGGATTTAGATACTTCTGAAAAATTCGACACCATTCTACTTTTAATGAATGGAACTGGAATTTTCGGAAAAATGAATCATATTCCTACTTTTTTACAAAAATTGAAATCGCTTTTAAACGAAGGCGGACAAATTTTAATTGATAGTTCGGACTTAATTTACATGTACGACCAAGACGAAGATGGCGCTTACGAAGTTCCTGCTAATGGTTATTATGGTGAATTAACGTTCACTATTCAGTATAAAGGAGAAACGGAAGATACCTTCGATTGGTTATATTTGGATTATAATACACTACAAAATGCCGCAATTGCAAATGGTTTAGAATGTGAATTGATTTTAGAAGGGAAACATTTTGATTATTTAGCGAAGCTAACTTTATAAAACAAAAAATCCCAAAACTAATGATTTGGGATTTTTTGTTTATTTAAATGTCAAAGGCATTTTCAAATTGATACTTACTGGCTTTCCTCCTCTTGAAGCAGGTTGCCATTTTGGCGCTTTTCGCAAAACGCGAATCAACTCTATTGCCGAATTAGAACCTAAATCTCTAACAACTTTAATGTTTTTTACTTCTCCATTTTCATTAACAGTAAATTCAAAAATAATTTGTCCCTTTTTCTCTACTGTTTTAATATCAAGATTGGCAATTATATAATCGTAAAATTTATCAATCCCTCCATTTTGAAATTTGGCTTCGATAAATTCACCTCCTAAATACACTTCATCTTCTCCTCCTAATTGAGAAAAACTCAAGTTTGAAAACAAAACAAAAATTATTAGAAATAAAAACTTCTTCATATAATTAAGGAATATTTAAATATTTATGGGTTTGTAACGAAACTCTCCATTTCGGGTTATTCATTACATAATCAACTATTAAAGGTGTCATTTCTTCTTTTTTGCTCCACTCCGGTTGTAAAAATAAAATAGCATTTGGATTTACTTTTGCTGCTTGTTCTTCTGCAAAAATAAAATCGTGTTTGTTGTAAATGATTACTTTTAATTCGTTGGCAATATCATACGCACTTTGAACTGGTAATTTGTTTTTCTT
>NZ_JAKLJH010000161.1 GCF_023151265.1 Flavobacterium sp. | reverse complement strand
TCAACAAACCATCCATATCCAAACCTTTTGCTTTCGCGATATCATCTAAAGCTAGCTTTCTATCTACGTTCTGAATGATATACAACTTCAATCCAGAATTAGCTCCGGTAGATTTTACTACCAAATCATCTGGACGAATAATGTCGTTATCTTCTACATATCGATTGATTAAATCAACGAATGGTTTTCCGTATTTTTTAGCTTTTCCTTCTCCTACTCCATGAACATTACTCAGTTCATCAATAGAAATTGGATATTTTAATGCCATATCTTCCAAAGAAGGATCTTGGAAAATTACAAACGGTGGAACACCTAGTTTTTTTGCTTCTTTTTTACGTAAATCGCGTAACATTGCCATTAAAGCTTCATCTGCAGTTCCTGAAGATTTAGCTGCGGTTACGATTGCTTCGTCTTCTTCTTCGTTATATTCATGGTCTTCTGACATCATAAAAGAAACTGGCTTTTTAATGAAAGCTTCTCCCTTATCTGACATCTTTAACACCCCGTAAGTTTCAATATCTTTCGTTAACAAGCCATCTACTAGAACCTGACGAATTAAAGCCATCCAATATTTCTCATCAAAACTAGCACCACTTCCAAAATAAGATTGGGTATCAATTTTTTGAGCTTTGATAATCGCATTGACTTTACCTACAAGCGCTAAAACGACTTCTTTCGATTTGAATAATTGCTTCGTATCACGAACTACTTTTAACAAAGTAACCACTTGGTCTTGTGCTTCGACTTTCTTTTTTGGATTGCGAACATTGTCATCCATATCAGCACCTTCTCCGTTGACATCATCGAATTCTTCACCAAAATAGTGCAATAAGAATTTACGACGCGACATTGAAGTTTCTGCGTAAGCTACTACTTCTTGCAGCAGCGCAAAACCAATTTCTTGCTCGGCAACGGGTTTTCCAGAAAGGAATTTTTCTAACTTTTCAATGTCTTTATACGAATAGTAAGCCAAACAATGTCCTTCGCCACCATCACGACCAGCACGACCTGTTTCTTGATAGTAACTTTCTAATGATTTTGGAATATCGTGATGAATTACAAAACGTACGTCAGGTTTATCGATTCCCATACCAAAAGCGATAGTTGCAACAACAACTTCTACATCTTCCATTAAGAACATGTCTTGATGTTTCGCTCTCGTTTTAGCATCTAAACCCGCATGATACGGGACAGCACTAATACCATTGACTTGTAAAACTTGTGCAATTTCTTCCACTTTTTTACGACTCAAACAGTAAATAACACCTGATTTTCCTTTATGTTGTTTGATGAATCGAATGATATCCGATTCGATATTTTTAGTTTTGGTACGTACTTCGTAATATAAGTTAGGTCGGTTAAACGATGCTTTAAACGTGTTTGCATCTGGCATATCCAAGTTTTTCAAGATATCTTCTTGCACTTTTGGAGTAGCTGTTGCGGTTAAACCAATCATTGGCACATCGCCTAAAAGACGAACAATGTTTCTTAAATTACGATATTCAGGACGGAAATCGTGTCCCCATTCTGAAATACAGTGCGCCTCATCAATTGCAACAAATGATATTTTAACACTATTTAAAAACTCAATATACTCTTCTTTTGTTAACGATTCAGGGGCTACGTATAACAATTTAGTGATTCCCGAAGTAATGTCTTTTTTAACTTTGGCAATCTCGGTTTTATTTAATGAAGAATTCAAAACGTGAGCAATTCCTTGCTCTGAACTTAAGCTTCGAATGGCATCAACTTGGTTTTTCATCAGAGCAATCAGCGGAGAAACCACAATTGCAGTTCCGTCTAATACCAAGGCTGGCAACTGATAACAAAGCGACTTTCCACCACCAGTAGGCATAATCACAAAGGTATTATTTCCTGTGATGATACTTTTAACTACTTGTTCTTGAAGCCCTTTGAATTGGTTAAAGCCAAAATATTTCTTTAATTCTTTATGTAAATCAATTTCGTGTGGATTCATTCTCTATTAATATGATTTTACCTAAATTTGCAAACATAAAGATACGATTTTCTTTAATACACACAAATTTTTTAATATTTCTATTTTGAGCACAACTGAAACGATTTTAGCTACCGCAAAACGAACTTTACTTTCGGAAAGTAAAAGCATCGCAGATCTTGTAAATTACCTAGATGACGACTTTGCCAAAAGTGTTACCGAAATCTACAATACCAAAGGAAGGTTGGTTGTAACTGGAATTGGAAAAAGCGCTTTAATCGCTCAAAAGATTGTAGCCACTTTAAATTCAACGGGAACACCTTCTATGTTTTTACATGCTGCAGAAGCGGTTCATGGCGATTTAGGAATGGTGCAACCAGAGGATATTATCATTTGTATTTCAAAAAGCGGCAACAGTCCAGAAATTAAAGTATTGGCTCCGTTATTAAAACGTTTCGGGAATACCTTAATTGGGATGACGGCTGATAAAAATTCGTACTTAGGAAAAGAATCGCACTATATTTTACATGCGTATGTAGAAAGCGAAGCGTGTCCTAACAACTTAGCTCCAACCAACAGTACTACAGCTCAACTAGTCCTTGGTGATGCTTTAGCGGTTTGCTTAATGGAAATGCACAACTTTAAAAGTGAAGATTTCGCTGTCTATCATCCAGGTGGTGCTTTGGGGAAAAAATTATTATTGCGTGTAAAAGACATGTTAGATACTACTCACAAACCAATGGTAACTCCAGATGCTTCAATCAAAAAAGTGATTATGGAAATTTCCGAAAAACGTTTGGGTGTAACAGCGGTTATTGAAAATAATCAAGTAATTGGAATTGTTACGGATGGAGATATTCGTAGAATGCTAAACAATCGCGATACTTTTACCGATTTAACTGCGCAAGATATCATGACAAAAAATCCAAAAAATATCAATTCTAATATTTTAGTTTCGGAAGCGTTGGATATTTTAGAAAACAATTCGATTACGCAGTTAGTTGTAATTGATAACAACGAATACAAAGGAATACTTCACTTACACGATATTTTAAAAGAAGGAATCGTATAATGGCAGAAAAAAACATAAAAGAGATGTCGTTTTTAGATCATCTCGAAGAATTACGTTGGTTATTAGTAAGAAGTTCAGCAGCCATTATTTTGTGTGGAATTGTCGCTTTCTTTTTCAGTGATTTTATTTTCAATGAAATTATTTTTGGTCCAAAAAGTCCCGATTTTATTACTTACCAATTTTTTTGTGATTTAGGAAAACAATTTGACATGGCCGATACGATGTGTATTACCGAAATCAATCTTCCTATTCAAAATAGAGAAATGGGCGGACAATTTTCGATGCACATGTGGACATCCATTACGGTGGGATTTATTTTCGCCTTCCCTTTTATTTTATGGGAAATTTGGAAATTTATCAGTCCGGCATTATATGAAAAAGAGAAGAAATATGCAGCTTCGTTCATAATTGTTTCTTCTATTCTATTCTTTATTGGTGTTTTGTTTGGCTATTATTTAATTGCACCGTTATCCGTACAATTCTTTGCGAGTTATATCGTGAGTCCGGAAATTAGTAATTCGATTGATATTGATTCTTATATGAGTTTAATGAAAACATCAGCAATTGCTAGTGGATTATTATTTGAATTACCAATCATCATTTTCTTCTTAACAAAGATTGGATTAGTTACTCCTGAATTTTTAAGAAAATACCGAAAATACACTTTAGTAATCGTGTTAATTGTGTCTGCAGTCATTACACCACCAGATGTTTTGAGTCAAATTATCGTTACAATTCCGATTATGATTTTATATGAAGCTAGTATTTTAATTAGTGTTTTAGTGGTAAAAAGTCAAGAAAGAGAAAAATTAAAAGCATAAAAAAATGGCAGATTTAGTAAAAGAATTCAATGATTACCGTTCAAAAATGAACGAAAAATTATTAGCAGATAACAACAAAGTCATTAAAAGAATTTTCAATGTAGATACGAATGCTTACATGGAAGGTGCCTTAGACGTTAAAACCAAAGAATTATTAGGCTTAGTAGCTTCAGCGGTTTTACGTTGCGATGATTGCATCAAATACCATTTAGAAACCGCTTACAAAAACGGCGTTACTAAAGAAGAAATGATGGAAAGTATGGGAATTGCTACATTAGTTGGCGGAACCATTGTAATTCCTCATTTAAGAAGAGCGTATGAGTTTTGGGAAGCTTTGGAAGAACAAAGTTCGAAATAACAAATTCCAAAATCGAAGTTAAAAGTAGTAGTTCGTTGAATGTTTTTTGTTTATTTGCAGAGTAATTTCACTTATAAACTCATAAACTTCTAAACTCATAAACTAGAAAAATGAAATTAAGAGCAGAAAATTTAGTTAAAACCTATAAAAAAAGAAGTGTAGTAAAAGGGATTTCCGTTGAAGTAAATCAAGGGGAAATCGTGGGTTTATTAGGTCCAAATGGTGCCGGAAAAACCACTTCTTTCTACATGATTGTAGGTTTAGTAAAACCAAATAGCGGGAATATCTATTTAGACGATATGAATATTACGAATTTCCCAATGTACAAACGTGCACAAAACGGCATTGGTTATTTGGCACAAGAAGCTTCTGTTTTTAGAAAATTAAGTATCGAAGATAACATTTTAAGTGTTTTGCAATTAACTACGCTTTCAAAAGCTGAACAAGAAGCTAAAATGGAAGAATTAATTGCTGAATTTGCTTTGGAACACATTCGAACCAATCGTGGTGATTTACTTTCAGGTGGAGAACGTCGTAGAACAGAAATCGCTCGTGCTTTAGCAACTGACCCTAAATTTATTCTTTTAGACGAACCTTTTGCTGGAGTTGATCCTGTTGCAGTTGAAGATATTCAAAGAATTGTAGCTCAATTAAAAAATAAAAACATCGGAATTTTAATTACCGACCACAACGTTCAAGAAACTTTAGCGATTACTGATAAAACCTACTTAATGTTTGAAGGTGGAATTTTAAAAGCAGGAAAACCAGAAGAATTAGTAGCAGACGAAATGGTAAGACGTGTTTACCTTGGACAAAATTTCGAATTACGTAAAACAAAAATTGATTTTGATGCTCCAAAAACCACTATTGTTCACGGAAAAGGAGACTTAAATTTGAATAAAGAGTAGTTTTCTCGTTACACAAGGTTTAACGAAGTTTTGCACAAAGTCACACAAAGTTTTATTATTTACTATTGTATTCTTAGTTATTCAAGAGATGCATATCAGCATGACAAACTAGTCGTATAATCTGATGTGAATTATATGAACTTACAAACAATCAAAAAGAAAAACTATTGTGACTATGTGTTTTAATTAATTGCGCCCTTTGCGAAAAAACTTTGCGTCTTTGCGTTTAAAAAAATCATCGAATACACTTCAACAACAACTTATTTTTGTCACCATTAAAAATATTCACATCCACCATTCCTTCAATGCCTTGAATTTGTGCTTTTTCGGTGAATTGCCAAAACTGCCAATCGGATTCTAAATCATTTCTCCAAAAATTGTAATTGGCAATCCAAAGCGGATATTCTGAAAACTCTTTTTTTAAAAAATCGGTGT
>NZ_JAKLJH010000160.1 GCF_023151265.1 Flavobacterium sp. | reverse complement strand
CGATAAAAATATCGGGTGGAATTAATCCTAATACACTTTCAGAAGCAAGGAAAACACCAAAAATGAATAAATCACTGAAATTTTGTGTAATATAAACTAATGCTTCATTAAGGTTAATAACTTTATAATTTACATAAAAAAGAATGGCTACAATTATAGCCGTAGGCAAAATAGCACCTTTGACACCTTGCCAAATAAAGGAATAAAATCCGGTATATTTATAGTACTGATGAAGTAATTTTACTTTTGATTTTTTAGTTTTAGACATTTGGGTTAAATTTTGAACAAAATTAGTTAGTTTGGTAGTATAATAGCGTTAAGAAAAACAAAAAAATCGGTAAATAATTCATTACCGATTTAATATTATGTAAAATAGAATTTAAAATTAGTACGCTAAAAAAGCTTTGTTGTATTCTTTTAAATCTAATACGTTATTTTTCTTATCTAAATCAGTTAAAAGAGAAAGGAAATAATTGAAGCTTTCAATATTATTTTCTTCTGAAATATTTGCTTCAACTTGAGCATCTTTACTGTCAACAGGTTCGTCATCTGGAATTCCAATGAAAAATCCATTGTTGTTTTCTAAATGTTCGTAAGCTAAACGTAAAGCTTTAGTTACAACAGGATTATTTAATTCTAAAGTAATTTCTCTTAGTTTTTTTAAATCCGTTACAATTTCAGAAACTTCAAAATTATCTTTAAATAATTCTTTCTGAATCTTTTCGATTAATTTAAGGGCTTGTCTGTTTTCCATGATACTTATATAAAGGTTTGCAAAACTAAACTTTCTATTAATTTTACACAAACGTTTTGAATAGTATTTTAACAGAATTTCAAAGTTTTATTTTTGAATTATAATATACATTATGTAAAATAGAATTTTTAAAGAATTCTTTTAAAAAACAACGTAAACTTTGTATCTTCGTTTATATAATTATGCACCATTATGAAAAACCCTATCGCCGAACGCATCACCGATTTTTTAAAACACTATCCGCCCTTTTCAAGTTTGGAATATTCTAAACTTCTAGAAATTTCAAAATCGTGCCAAGTTTTATATTTAGAAAAAAATCAAAATTTATTTAAAATAAACGATCCTACACATTCTTTTTTTTATGTTGTAGCTTCTGGAGCAATTGGCTTATCAGTAACTTCTGATACCGATGATGTATTAATTGATAAATGTGACGAAGGTGACATTTTAGGTTTACGTCCGTTCTTTGCAAAAAACAATTACTTAATGACCGCAAAAGCTCGTGAAGAAAGTATTGTTTATGCTATTCCTATCGAAATTTTTAAACCTTATGTAGCGGCAAATCCTGATGTACTTAGTTTTCTTTTAGAAAGTTTTGCTTCAAATACGCGAAATCCATACGATAAAAATAACAAAGGTAAATTGGTTTCTGAAAATGTGATTTATAACGATCAAAATGCGGAAATTCAGTATTACCAACCCATAAAATATACAGAAAATCCAATAACTGCATCTCCAACTGATATTGTGAAATTTGTTGCTCAAACAATGTCAAGTAGTAAAATTGGAAGTATAATTATTCATGAAAATCGTAAACCCATAGGAATTGTTACTGATAAAGATTTACGTTCTAAAATAGCAACCGGTCTTTATTCTATTGATGTTACGATTGATAAAATTATGTCTTCACCTGTAATAACCGTAGCTGATAATCTGTCTATTGCTGAAGCTCAAATTATGATGTTAAAGCATAAAGTTTCGCATTTGTGTGTAACAAAAGATGGTACAAATGACTCTGAAATAACAGGAATTATTACCGAACATGATATTGTGGTTGCGCAAGCGAATAATCCTGGAGTGCTTTTAAAACAATCAAAAAGAGCACAAAAATCAGCTGATTTAAAAGATGTTCGTGAAAAATTAGCAGATTTAATCCAACATTCTTTGGATAAAAATGTTCCTATTAGTCATATTACTTCAATTGTTGGAGAGATTAATTTAGCAATAACCAAACGTGCGATTGAATTAGCAATTGAAAAAATAGGAACTCCTCCTCCAGCCCAATTTGCTTGGATGAACATGGGAAGTCAAGGTAGAAAAGAACAGCTTTTACTTACAGATCAAGACAATGCCATTGTTTTTGAAGATGTTCCAGAAGAAAAATACGATACTGTTAAACAATATTTTATAGAATTAGCCGAAAAAGTGACGAAAACATTAAATAAAGTTGGGTACGAATATTGTCCAGCCGAAATGATGGCGAGCAATCCACTTTGGTGTAAATCGGTAACCGATTGGCAACAACAATTCAAAGGATGGATTAACGCTCCTGGCGAAAAAGGAATTTTAATGTGTACCATTTTCTTTGATTATGATTTTGTTTACGGAAACGAAGATTTAGTAGATGCCATTAGCAATACAATTCATGAAGAAACCAATGATAATCAGTTGTTTTTTGCTTATTTAGGAGCTGATGCTTTAAAAAATCCACCACCATTAGGTTTTTTCCGTCAGTTTTTGGTAGAAAGTGATGGAGAACATAAAGATACCTTCGATTTAAAAGGAAGAGCTTTAATGCCATTGATTGACGCTGCTCGAATTTTATCGTTAAGCAAAGGAATTAAGAATGTAGCCAACACCATTTCAAGATATTCAAAATTAGCTGAATTAGAACCACAAAATGCACCCGTTTACGAAGCCTGTGCCGATGCTTTTGCCGAATTATTAAAGTTTAGAACCGAAGAAGGTTTGAAAAACGAAAATGAAGGTAGGTATCTGAATTTAAGTGAGTTATCGAAATTAGATAAAGTAAAACTTAAAAACGATTTCCAGCCAATTAACGACATTCAGGAAGTAATTAAAAACCGTTTCCAATTAACTTATTTTACGTAATATGAAGTTCAATTGGTTTAAGAAAATAGTAAAAGATTATCCTAAATTTTGGGAAACCTATTTGTCTCATTTTGATGAAAATCAGAGTAAAGACAAACGCTATGTGGTTTTTGATTGCGAAACAACAGGCTTGGATTACAAATCAGATCGAATTCTTTCAATTGGTGCAGTTGCTATTCAAAATAATCAAGTTATTGTTGGTGATTTTATGGAAGTATTTGTACAGCAAGATATCTTTAAGCCTGAATCGGTACCAATTCACGGAATTTTAAAAGAAGGAAAAGAAGAAAAAATTGTTGAGGCTGAAGCAATAATTCGTTTTTTGGAATTTATTAAAGACGCCACTCTAGTTGGTCATCACGTTGATTTTGATATTGAAATGATTAACCAAGGTTTAGATCGTTTGAATGTTGGGACACTGAAAAATCAGGCTATGGATACGGATGTTATGTATCAAAAGCTCAAACACTTACCTTACGAACAACATACTTCGTTAGATGAATTATGTGATATTTATAAAATTAAAAAATCAGATCGACACACAGCTAGTGGTGATGCGTTTATTACTGCATTGCTTTTTTTGAAACTAAAGAAAAAATTAGAGATTTAATTCCAAATGATGCAAAACGATTGGGCTTATTTGGAAAAATATGCTTTAGAAAATCAGCAATTACTAAAGCAACTTAATGATGGTATCCGAATTGTTTTCATTGGGGATTCAATAACCGAGTTTTGGGAACGTTTCGATTTGGTATTCTTTAGTCAAAATAATTATATCAATAGAGGAATTAGTGGTCAAACCACTTCACAAATTTTTGAACGTTTTCAAAGTGATGTTATAGATTTACAGCCAAAATGTGTAATTATTTTAGCAGGAATTAATGATATTGCAGAAAATAACGGACCAATTTCATTAGAAAAAATTATGGAGAATATTATTAAAATGGTTGAGAAATCATTAAAAAATAGTATTGAAGTACTACTTTGTTCAATTCTTCCAGCAAATAGTTTTTATTGGAATCCAAAAATTCAGCCAATTGAAAAAATCAAACAACTTAATCAAATGATAGAAGCTTATTGCATCCTGAAACAGTTAGATTTTGTTGATTATTATACTGAAATGGTGGATGAAAATTTAGGTTTAGATAAAAAATATACAGATGATGGTGTTCATCCAAATTTAGAAGGTTATTTAAAAATGAAAGCTATACTTGAAACTCATATAAAATAAAAAAACTGCCCCATTGCTGAAGCAGTTTTTAACCAATAAAACTAAAAAACTAGAGCTTGCCGTTTTTAATTTCTTCCACTATTTCAGGATTCAATAAAGTGGAAATATCTCCAAAATTAGAGAAGTCTCCTTCAGCAATCTTTCTTAAAATTCTGCGCATGATTTTACCCGAACGTGTTTTTGGTAAACCACTTACAAACTGTATTTTATCTAATTTCGCAATCGGACCAATTTGATCTGAAATTTGTTGATTTATTTCTTTTGCAAGATTATTTTTATCACGACTCTCACCTGTTTCTTTCAGAATAACAAATCCGTATAATGCATTTCCTTTGATATCATGAGGGAAACCTACGATTGCACTTTCTGCAACTGCTGGGTGTTCGTTGATAGCATCTTCAATTGGAGCCGTTCCTAAATTATGTCCGGAAACAATAATAACATCATCTACTCTACCCGTAATTCTGTAATACCCTACTTCATCGCGTAAAGCTCCATCACCAGTAAAATATTTACCTGGGAAAGCTGTAAAATACGTTTCTTTATAACGTTGATGATCACCCCAAATAGTTCTAGCCATCGAAGGCCACGGAAATTTAATACATAACGCACCTGTTACTTGATTTCCTTCAATTTCATTACGCAATTCATCCATTAAAACGGGCTGAATTCCAGGTAATGGTAACGAAGCATAAGTTGGTTTTGTTGGCGTTACAAACGGAATTGGCGAAATCATAATTCCTCCAGTTTCAGTTTGCCACCAAGTATCTACAAGTGGGCAACGCTTTCCTCCTACGTGGTCGTTGTACCAATGCCAAGCTTCTTCATTAATCGGCTCACCTACGGAACCAATTACTTTTAAAGAACTTAATGGAAAACGTTGTACATAATCTAAACTTTCTTTTGCTAATGCACGAATAGCTGTTGGTGCCGTATAGAATTGTGTAACATTATGTTTTTCAATTACTTCCCAAAATCTACTGAAATCTGGATATGATGGAACTCCTTCAAAAATTACAGTTGTTGCGCCATTTAAAAGTGGTCCGTATAAAATATATGAGTGACCTGTAATCCAACCTATATCGGCTGTACACCAGTAAATATCATTTTCTTCGTAATTGAATACGTTTTTAAATGTGTAAGCAGTATAAACCATATAACCTGCTGTCGAATGTACCATTCCTTTAGGTTTTCCAGTAGAACCTGAAGTATATAGGATAAATAAAGGATCTTCTGAATACATAATTTCAGCTACATTATTTCCAACAGCAGCATCCATTAAAGGTTGTAACCACAAATCTCTTCCTTCTTTCATGTTAACTTCTGTATTGGTTCTCTTGACCACCAAAACAGTTTCAACACTTGGACATTTTTCTAAAGCCTCGTCTACAATTCCTTTTAAATCAATAGCTTTATTTCCGCGATAACTTCCGTCAGAAGTAATTACCATTTTACATTCGCTATCATTGATACGAGCTGCAACTGCAGATGATGAAAATCCAGCAAATACTACTGAATGTATCGCTCCAATTCTAGCACAAGCTAAAAC
>NZ_JAKLJH010000159.1 GCF_023151265.1 Flavobacterium sp. | reverse complement strand
TCTGAACTACAATCATAAATAGCATATTCGTAGTCTAATTCTAACTTTACCTTTTCGAACTCATTTTTTAAATATTGTTCTAATATGGTGTTTTCAAAAACATCGTTTACATTTACAATAAAGTAATTTTCGGAAACTTTTTTTATTTGATTTCCTATCGGAAGTTCTTTTTTATTGTCTTTATAAATTTTATTTACCACATCTTGCAAGGCAAAATGGATTTTATCTTCTACATCTTTTTTCTCAAAAATATAGGCTTGATTGAGTAAAAACAACTGCATGATAATTACTCCTACAATTGCTAAAAACCCAGCAAAAATTACGGTATTAAATCTGTTAAACTTCATAATGAGTTCGATATTACAAAAAATGTAGTTCTTAAAATTCCTATTAACATGTCATTAACAATCATTAAAAACTAATTAACATTAGAAAAATAAAACTTTTTTAGTTTTGTATAACAAATTTAAAATAACTAAAAATATTATAGAGTATGAAATCAATTAAATTATCAATTGTAGCTTTATTTATAGCTAGTGCTTCATTCGCACAAACAAAAGAAGTTAAAGTAGAAACTGCTAAAGCTATTCAAGTAGCTCCAACAGAAGTTAAAGCTCCAGCAACTCCTAAACAATCAAACATTAAATGGGATCAAGAAATGCATGATTTTGGAGATATTGAAAAAGGAAAACCAGTTACTTATGAATTTTCTTTTACAAACACTACAAAAGAAACTATCTTAATTACTAATGTAAGACCTGCTTGTGGTTGTACTGCTGCAAATTACACAAAAACTCCAATTAAACCAGGAGAAAAAGGAATGGTTGCTGCAACATTTAACGCTGCAAGTGGTGGAATGTTTCAAAAATCAGTAACTATTACTACTACTGAAAACGGTGCTGAAGCAGTAAAAACTTTATCTTTTAAAGGAAAAGTATTAGAGCCAGCTACTGACAAAAAAGAAGAGATTAAATCTTAACAATATTATTAATTCAACTTTTTACATCTTATTAAACCACCTTTTATAGGTGGTTTTTTTATATTTACAAAATGAAAACAGCTGTAATAAATACTCCTTTAGGATGTACCGAAATTTGTGGAGATGAAATAGGCATTTCAAAAATTCATATTTTAAATGATGAAACTGAAATTTCTACAAAAATTCCTAAAGAACTAAAAGAGGCTGTTTCGCAACTTCAAGACTATTTTAATGGAAAAAGAACAGATTTTACATTTAAAATTAATCCATTAGGAACCGATTTTCAGAAAAAAGTTTGGCAAGAATTAGTAAATATTCCTTTCGGAAAAACGTGTTCTTATTTAGAATTATCAAAAAAATTGGGTGATGTAAAAGCAATTCGAGCTGTGGCTTCTGCCAACGGAAAAAATCCGCTTTGGATTGTGGTTCCGTGTCATCGTGTAATAGGTTCTGATGGTTCTTTAACAGGTTATGCAGGAGGTTTATGGCGCAAAAAATGGTTGTTGGAACACGAAAATCCAGTAAAACAAGAAAGTTTGTTTTAGTTTTTTTAAAATCATTCCAACTTTTTCCTACTTTTATAACACAATCTTATAAAATTAGGAAATGAAATTTCTTTTAAAATTCTTCAAGTGGTTCGCTATTGTTTTAGCAAGCATCATAATTTTGATGTACATTTTTGATGTGGATTATCTATTACGCGCAGTGAAGACTATTTATTTCAAAGGGTATACAACGGCTTTTTTAGAAGATTATAAAGAATTTCCAAACAGAGAAATTAAAAAAGGAACAGCGCAACCTTGGGCAATTGCTTCCGATTATAATTCCGTTCCTGCTACTGAAGTATTAACAAAAAATCACAAAGAACTTCAAACCATTGCTTATCTCATTATTAAAAATGACAGCATTTGGCACGAAAGTTATTTTGATGGATTTGATAAGAATTCTAAAACCAATTCTTTTTCTATGGCAAAAAGTGTCGTTACTATGGCATTAGGAAAAGCCATTATGGATGGGAAAATTAAAAATTTAGATCAAAAAGTAACCGATTTTTTTCCAGAACTAAAAGGCAAATTTGCAAAAGAAGTAACCGTAGGCGATTTATCTTCGATGGCTTCTGGATTAAGTTGGGATGAAAAATATTATAGTCCGTTTTCAATTGTAACTCGTGCTTATTTTGATGATGATTTAAAAGGCATTATTTTAGGTTTAGACATTAAAGAAAAGCCAGGACAATCGTTTAAATATTTAAGTGGTGCTACTCAATTATTGGCTATGTGTATTGAAAAAGCAACGGGTGAGCATTTATCTGATTATGTTTCCAAACACTTTTGGCAACCCATGGGAGCCGAAAACGAAGCACTTTGGCAATTAGACGAAGCACCAGATGGAATTGAAAAAGCCTACTGTTGTATCGCTAGTAACGCAAGAGATTTTGCGCGCTTTGGAAAATTATATTTAAACGATGGAAAGTGGAATGGAAAACAATTATTAGACAGTGCTTTTGTAAAAAAATGTATCACACCGCGTTTTGAAAAAAGTCCAGAATATGGTTATGGTTGGTGGATGCATAACTTTTTAGGTAAAGATTTATACTACATGCGTGGTCATTTAGGGCAATTTGTAATCGTAATTCCTGAAGATGATTTAATTATTGTGAGATTAGGTCATTTAAAAGGAGTCCAAACCTCATACGATCCTCATAGTGAGGATTTATATGTCTATATAGAAGAAGCATATGAAATGTTGAAATTAAGAAAGAATTGAGAATATAAGCAGTAAAACTAAAAACTTAAATTAACTATAAACCATACAAAAATGATTGAGAAAATTAACTTGAACAATATTTTGTTTTTAGACATTGAAACCGTTCCAGAGCACCAAAATTATGGTATTTTAGATGAAGAAACTCGCTATTTATGGGAACACAAAACACAATACCAACGCAAAGACGAAATTTCAGCAGAAGATTTTTACGAAAGAGCTGGGATTTGGGCTGAATTTGGAAAAATCATCACCATTTCTGTGGGTTACTTTGTAAATAAAGGAGATATTAGAAATTTTCGGGTGACTAGTTTTTTTGGGGAAGAAAAGAAGATTTTAAACGATTTCTCCAATTTATTAAATACACATTTCAATGGAGCACAACACGTTTTGTGCGGTCATAATGCCAAAGAATTTGATATTCCGTTTATTGCTCGACGCATGATTATAAATGGAATTGCTTTACCAAACAAAATAAATTTATTTGGTAAAAAACCATGGGAAGTACCTCATTTAGACACTTTAGAATTATGGAAATTTGGAGATTATAAACATTTTACATCGCTTAAACTACTAACAAAAGTTCTAGGAATTCCATCTCCAAAAGATGACATTGACGGTAGTGAAGTAGCTCATGTTTATTATGTTGAAGATAATATTGACAGAATTATTACGTATTGTGAAAAAGATGTAATAGCTGTAGCACAAATTTTTCTAAGATTAAGACGAGAAGATTTACTAGTTGAAGATGAAATTATTCATGTATAAAAAAAGGGAGCTTTATAAGCTCCCTTTTTAGTTTTTTATTGTATGATTATTTATTAATCACTACTTTTTTAGTTGTTTTAGCGCTTCCATTTTGGATGCTTAACATATAAATTCCGTCTGATAAATTTTCAACATTTAACGTTTCAATAGTATTAGAAGAAACTTTAGAAACTACTTTTCTACCTTGAACATCAAACAATTCATAAGTAGTTTCACCTGTTACATTTCCTGCTAAATCAATATTAACAATTCCTTTAGCTGGATTAGGATAAACTTTTAATGAATTTAAAATATTGTCATTTGAACTTAAAGACGCTGTTAAAGCACAAATCTCAATTGTAAAATTACTTACTGTTCCGCCATCACCGTTATACGGATCGTCGATCAATAAAGTCCAAGTACCATCCGCTAGTAAACCATTTAAATTACTTAAAGGATCGATAGGTGCAATATCACCAAAAATTGCAGGAACACCAGAACAAGCAGGAGAAGAACCTGTGTGAATAAATCTACAATTAATATTGTCGTTATCTCCACATGCCTCTTCCAATAACATTATTATAGGACTACCTATTGAAACTGGACCTTGTAACATTATAGTCATATCTTGAACATAAGTATGAGTCATTTCAAATATAACTCTTATTTCACCAATAGTTAACCCTCCTGATATATTTAAAGGTACACTTGCGCTTGAATTTGCAATAGTTGCAACAGTTGCATTAGAAAAATCTGTAGCACTAAAGGTGTTTCCGCATGATAACACTCCTGTCCTAAATGAATTAACTGTTGCGTTATTTGCGTTTGCAACTCCACATCTATTTGAAGGAATAACTCTCCAATAATACATAGTGTCTTGCAATAAGCCAGATATAATATAGTTGGTGTTACTTGTTGTTTGATTAACTAAAGTTGTTGCAAAAGTTGAACTTGTAGAAACTTGTACATTATAATTTTCAGCGTTAGAATCTAATTGCCAATCAAGATTAACTATAGTTGAAGTTCCGTTAAATCCATTTGTTGGAGACGATAAAATAACAGGTTGAAAACTTGAATTGTATATTTTTAATACTCTTGTTCTTGTTTCAGATTCCGTTCCATTATTCCCAACAATACCAATGTTGTACTCTCCTGGAATTACTGAAGACAAATTAGAAATTGTCATTGTAATATTACCATTAGCATTTAAACTTGTTGGAGAAATAGAAACAATAGCACCCGCTGGTACACCGACAGCCGAGAAATTAGTAGCTAAACCTCTTGTTTTCTTAAAATTAAAATTAAAAGTTGCATCTTGATTATTACATAATTCTACATTTTCAGATGTTGGAATTATTGCGAAATCGGAAGTAATACCAGTAATAATTAAAGAATAATTTTGCCCACCGTTAACTAAATTACCTTTATGAGTAATTGTAATTTCGTAATTTCCAGCAATAGGAGAATCAATTCTTATTAATTCAACATTGTCTAAATTATTATCACCTGTTCTAGTTGCTGGCAATGTTGGATCAGTACTATTTAATTTCCAAGGATAAAATGTTGTTCCGTCTTTAGTAATTCTAATATCTAAATCATTTACTAATGATTTAAACATGTCATTAGGTGTTAATCTTTGTCCGTTATTTGCTTCTCCAGGTACATCTGTCCATGTTATCGATGCAATTAATGGATTGGTAGCACCTCCAGACGATTTAACCGACATTGTAAATGATTGACCTTGATTTAGCCTTTCCTCTGAAATCCAAGTTGTTAAACCATTATTATTGATTGTTTCTGCTGCTTTCTTAGCATTCAATAATCCCCATCCAAAAACAGGATCTGGTCCAAACTCTCCAGCGTCATCGGCAGTGTGACAAGCTAAGCCTTTGAGTGTAGCAGACCTCATAAAACTATTGGTAACATTCTTATAATGTTGTTGTAATAGTAAAAGCGTTCCTGTTACGTTTGGAGCAGCCATTGATGTTCCAGACATAGCAATAGTTGATGTATCATTTGTACTATTTAAAGATGTTACATTTGTACCATTCCCTGTAATATCAGGCTTAATTCTTCTATCATCGGTTGGTCCTTGACTACTTCCTGAATTTATAAAAACACTTGTTAAAGTACCATCCGTAGCTATAGTTGCATCTTGTGCATTAGCAAC